>CAZTYA010000153.1:0-5219 GCA_964617255.1 uncultured Syntrophales bacterium | reverse complement strand
TTTCGAGTCGATCCCGTTACGACCACTTCGGTACCTCTCCGCATTAAACGCCAGCCCCCGGACCAATAGGTGCTATTACTCTTTTCTCCTGAAAAAATCTACTCAAAATTTCTCCGCAGGCCTCTTTCAGGATGCCGCCGGTTATTGCCACAGAATGATTGAGTCTTTCATCCTGTAAGACTTGATAAAGTGTAACAACAGCCCCTGCCTTCGGATCGGGTGCGCCAAAAACAACCCGGGCAAGCCTGGCCTGAAGAATGGCTCCGGCACACATCAGGCAGGGTTCCAGCGTCACATAGAGGGTCACTCCCGGCATCCGGTAGTTCCCCATTTTCTCACCTGCCCTGCGGAGGGTGAGAATTTCCGCATGAGCGGTCGGATCGGAAAGCGCAATGGAACGATTGTGCCCATGGGAAATAATCTCATCGCCCATGGATAAAACTGCGCCAATCGGCACTTCCCCTTCATCGTATGCCCGGCGAGCTTCTTCCAGGGCCAGGGTCATCATCCGGAGATCCTGTTCCAATGTTTCCATAACCATTTATCTGTAAACCGTCAATTTGCCGTTTTCATTGATGAACCCGCTACATAAGTCTGCTTATTTTGTCAAGAATAATTCCCATGGAACAATCATCGAGGCATAAAACATGCATCAAACAACCGGTGGGGCAAATGTGAAACCCATCACTCAAACGTCCATAGTACCCGGTGAGTAGAAATGAACTGGTTGATTTTACCGATTTTTTTATTCTATACTGCGCCCCGCGAAAGGAATTCTGAGATATGATGACAAACAAGGTCCTCCTGCTTTCCATTGTCGGGTCGCTTTTTATCCACGGTGTGGGGCTCTACATGACCGGGATGGTTCAAATGAGGCAGATCATTCCGGAGGCAAAGATTCTGACGGTCGACCTGAAAAAGGAATTCATTCAGGCAGAAACAAAACCACTGCCGGAAATTAAGAAACCGGCGGAAACGAAAGCCAAAACCCCGGTTGTGAAACAACAAAAGCCTGATCCGGCCCTGGAAGGGCAGAAAGAAGACACGGTCGATCTGGGCGATCTTACGAACACCCGCTACAAACCTTACCTCGTCAAACTCAAGAAAAGAATCGAACGGTACTGGGGCTATCCTTCCGCAGCAGCGGCCAGACGCATCGAGGGAACAGCCATGATCAAATTTTCCGTTTCCTCTAACGGCATGTTGGACGATATCAGCGTCACCACCTCGTCGGGTTCGGCCCTGCTGGATCAGGGAACGGTCTCCGCCATCCAGTCCGCTGCGCCCTTTGAACCCTTGCCACCGGTTTATGGACTGTCGAAGTTGAACATCCAGGCGTCTTTTGCTTACAAAATGTCGAATTAAAACCAGAGACGAGCTGCCAGACTAAGTCTGGGAAATAATTTCCAAAAGATGACGGTTCACTTCGATCAGACGATCCCGAAGATCGGTTTGCTCCACCCAAGGCTTGGATTCAATCTGCGTCATTCTCCCTCGAAGCGCTGTCATCTTCAACTCCGCATCAGACAATAAGTAATTCCAATCGATTCTCGGTGACGCCTTCTCCGGAAATTCCACATATTGCGCCGCCTCACCGGGAACCAGGACGGATTCTTCAAGATAATCCGGAATATGCACCTTGAAACCGAAACGTTTTTCGATAAGCCCCGCCATGATCTGCTGGGCTTCATATTCACCATGAATCAGGAAAATCTGCATTGCCTGATTCTTGAAATGACCGATCCAGTCCAAAAGCTGAGTTTGACCGGCGTGGGCAGAAAAACCATTGATGGTAAAAACTTTCGCCTTTACGGCAATGTCCTCGTTGAAAATCCTAACCTTTTCGGCGCCGTCGATGATCTTTCGGCCCGTCGTACCCTGAGCTTGAAACCCGACAAAGACAATACTCGCGCCGGAACGCCATAGGTTATGGCGCAGATGATGCTTGATGCGCCCGGCATTGGCCATACCGCTGGCCGAAATGACCACAGCCGGCCCGGCTGTCAAATTAATTGCCATGGATTCCTGTGTGGAGAGGGTAAACCGCATCTGGGGCAGTTTCAAAGGATCTTCCCCGTTCTTAATCTTTATGTGTGTCTCTTCGTCCAGATATTCCTGACAGCTCCGGAAAACCTCGGTTGCGCGGATTGCCAAGGGACTGTCGACAATCACCGGCAGATCCGTGGGAAGACGACCGTCCAAGGAAAGGAGGTGAAGCGAATAAATCATCTCCTGTGTTCTTTGAACGGCAAAAGAAGGAATAATTACTTTTTCGCCACGTTGATAGCTGTAGGCAATGGCCTCGGCCAACTCATCCAGGCTTTCCTTGTCGTCTTTGTGATCACGATCGCCATATGTCGATTCCACAAAAAGAAAGTCCGCTTCCGAAATAACCGAAGGATTGCTGACCAATAGCTGATCCGGACGTCCCACATCCCCAGAGAAGACAAGCTTCGATGTCCTCCCCTGATCGTTCACCCACAATTCAATATGGGAGGCCCCCAGGATATGACCGGCGTCCAGAAAATTGACTTTCAGATCCGGGAAAGGTTCAAAAACTTCATTATAGGTGAAGGTTTTAATCAGGGGATATGTTTTCTCTGCATCGGCCTGAGTGTAGAGTGGTTCTGTCTTTTCGTCTCCATGGCGGAGCCGTCTTTTCGTTTTCCAGAGCGCTTCCATTTCCTGGATATGGGCACTATCCAGAAGCATTATTTTCAGCAGTTCTTTGGTTGGCGGTGTGGTGTAAATGGGACCACGAAAACCTTTCTGGACCATCCGGGGCAGCAGTCCTGAATGGTCGATATGGGCATGGGTAATGATGATGAATTCGATACGCTTGGGATCATAGATATCAATATCCCAGTTTCTCTTCTCGATTTCATCATTACCCTGATACATGCCACAGTCTATGGCAAAATGGTGCCCCCCCACTTCCAGAATATAACAGGACCCTGTCACCGTTCTTGCGGCGCCCGCGAATTTTATCTTCATCAATATTGCTCCCGGTTTTAATAAATAATTATAAAACTTTATGGACAGTGCTTACTGTATTTAAGAAGAAATTGCAACGTATACCAACTTTTCACCGCATTTGGCGACAGGTCACAGACCATTTTCCTTCTTTAAAAAAGATAAAAGCGGATCTTATGGATTATCTGCTTGACAATGCATCCATGATATTCAATATTTTCAGCCGGCTTTTTAGTAACGCAATCCTATTTCACAACCGTTCAGCAGTTTCAAGAAGTTCGGGGGATAAACCATGGCTATCAAACTCCTCGATGCAGTCAAACAAGTTACCTCCCGGGGTCGGGAGAATTATCTTGAGGAGATTCGTCAGGGAAGCCCCCTTTTCAAACACCACGAATTAACGACTCCCCTCCGTTTGAGTCATTTCCTGGCTCAAGCGCTGCACGAGACGGGTGGCTTCACGGTTCTCCGCGAAAACATGAACTACTCGGCCCAAAGATTGATTGGAATCTTTGGGGTCAACCGTCACAGTGCAGCCATATCCGATAAGGAAGCTTTCACACTTGCAAGGAAACCGCAAGCCATCGCCGAAAGGGTTTACGGGCTGGGCAACCCGCGTAAGGCACGTGAATTAGGCAACGATCAACCTGGAGACGGTTTCCGTTACCGTGGCAACGGCGTGTTGCAAACCACAGGACGGGGCAATCACCGCACTTTAGGTCAAGCCTGCGGTATCGATTTAGAAAATAATCCCGAGTGGGTGCTCGCTCCGGAACATGCTCTCAAACCGGCCCTGCAGGAATGGACACATAACAATCTGAACGAGTATGCGGATAAAAATGACATCCGCACCATCACCGCCGTATCAACGGCGGATTCATCGGCCTGCCCGATCGGGAGGCCTGGTTCAATAAAATCTGGGCCCTGCTGAAGAAGGAAACCCAACCGGAAAAAGCTTGGCTGGCGGCTGAAGAAGACGAAAGGGTCAAATGGCTGCAGAAGGCACTTAATGAACTGGGCGCCAAGCCACGGCTCATCATCGACGGACGATACGGACCGGCGACAAAACGAGCCGTCAACACATTTCAGGCATCCGCGGGTCTGATTCGGGACGGCATTGCGGGCCCCGTAACCGAAGCGGCTATCAAGTTGAGGCTGAGCCGGTTGCGATAACCGTCTTTGATGAAGGCTCAAGTTACCATGCACCAAAAGCGGGTAAAAAACAGGACTTTGATTGGGGTGTACAAATTCATTCCAGGAAGGAGGAAGATCAATGATATCGAGTGAAAGTCGGACCTCTGTCATTGCGGCCGTTATTTTAGGCATCTGTCTGTTCGCGGGTCTCGCCGCGGGAGGATATTTCATCGGCAAAGGAACCGCTCGCTTCAAATCCGATTCGCGCACGGTCACCGTCAAGGGACTGGTCGAAAAGGAGGTCAAAGCGGACAAGGCCGTCTGGGTTCTCACCTTCCGCCGGGCCGGAGACGATTTACAGGAAGCCCATACTCGGATCAGCACCGACCGGGATGCGACCCTCGCTTTTCTCAAGGCACAAGGATTCAAGGATGAGGAAATCGGTCGTCAACCCACGCGCACCATCGACAAGTTTGCCAGAGAGTACGGCCAAGCCAACGAGAAATTCCGTTATCTGGTCAACGGCTCACTGGTCGTCACAACAAAAAGCGTTGACCTGGTCACCAAAGCTCTCGGGGCCACGGAAATGCTCCTTCAGTCCGGTGTGATTTTGGATGGACAGCCGGATGGCGGTACGGCCAATCCCCGTTACGTCGTCAGTTCTTTTAATGATCTGCGACCGCAATTGTTGGCCGACGCAACCAAGAATGCCCGGGCAACAGCTCAGCAGTTTGCATCCGATTCAGGCGCACGTGTCGGAAGGATTCGCGCAGCCAATCAGGGAATGATTCAGATCTTCGGTTCCGACGGCAACGATGAATCCGCGCCCTACAGCCCAACGAGCACACCCTCGAAAAAGATCCGGGTCGTCAGCACCTTTGAGTTCGAACTGAATTAAAACACAGCGGGTGGTAAATCCCCGGGGACGCGGCGGTCAAATCGAGAATGCCGTCAGCGTCCCCCCTCCATCTTAATCCAGAGGCATATTCAAGGGGGCGTAAGTATAGGGAACTTGAATGTAATTGAAAATCTTCGTTTTCCAGAACGGTTCCAGCAGTTTGCCGATGTTCAGACCCACGCCGACATAGATTTTCCGCCGCCGGCTGTCATGT
>CAZTYA010000152.1:0-5220 GCA_964617255.1 uncultured Syntrophales bacterium | reverse complement strand
GAGAACGGATGGCCATAATCGGCGTGTAATTCCTGTGGAGACAATCAAGCCATGATCGAAGCGGAACATGTCACCAAATGCTACGGGGAGACGGTAGCGGTTGATGACCTTTCCTTCCGGGTGGAAAAGGGAGAAATCCTGGGCCTGCTTGGCCCGAACGGTGCCGGGAAAACAACCACGATGCGGATTCTCACCGGTTATCTGGCCGCCGACGGGGGAACCATTACCGTGGCCGGATGGCGTCATCCGGATCAATCCCTGGAAATCCGCCGTCACATTGGTTATCTGCCCGAAAACAATCCCCTTTACCCGGATATGTGTGTCATGGAGTACCTCTCTTTCGTCGCTGCCATGAGACGTGTACCGAAAGCGATCCGTAAAAACCGGATCGACCTGGTGGTCGCCATGACGGGATTGGAGAAAATGGCCTACAAGAATATCGGGGAGTTGTCCAAAGGCTATTGCCAGCGGGTCGGGCTGGCCCAGGCCATTGTCCACGATCCGGAAATTCTGATTCTCGATGAGCCGACGGTCGGTCTCGATCCCAATCAAATCGTCGAAATCCGGTCGCTCATACAGCGGTTCGGAAAAGAGAAGACCATTATTTTGAGTTCCCACATCCTGCCGGAAGTCGCCGCCACCTGCAGCCGGGTGATCATTCTGAATCGGGGGAAACTGGCCGGCAGCGGCACGCCCGAAGAGATGTCCGCGCGTGCCCGGGGGGGCAATGCCGTTACGTTTGTCCTCAAGGCTCCCGCGGCAGAGGTCATGTCTAAATTCAGGGCAATACCGGAAGTCAAGGAAATTGAATTAAAGGGTGAAGAAGGAGCCGGACAGATGAAATACCGTATTATCACCGATGATGCGATTGACATGAGAGAGACGATTTTCCGGATGGCCGTTGACAATCAATGGGTGCTTACGGAACTTTACCGGGAATCCCTCTCTTTGGAAGAGGTCTTTCAGCATCTGACTGTCACGGAGGCGGCGTCATGACCGGAGCCCTTGCTCTCTGCCGGAAAGAATTTAATGCCTATTTCGATTCACCGGTAGCCTATGTGTTTATCGTGTCTTTCCTGGTGGTCACGTACTGGTTTTTCTTCCGCGGTTTTTTCCTGAATAACCAGATCCAGATGCGGGATTATTTCTTTTTCCTCCCCTGGGTTTTTCTGGTCTTCATCCCAGCGGTAACGATGCGCCTCTGGGCCGAGGAGAAGAAAATGGGGACGGTTGAAATCCTCCTGACCATGCCGGTTCGTGAATATGAACTGGTGCTGGGCAAGTTCATGGCCGGGTTTCTGTTCGTTTTCGTTTCTGTTTTCTTCAGCTTTTCTCTGCCGTTGACCCTGAGCTTCTTCGGGGAACTCGATTGGGGTCCCGTGATCGGCGGTTACCTGGGAACCTGTTTTTTAGGAGGCGCCTATCTGTCCTTTGGACTGTTTCTTTCCAATTTCACGAAAAATCAGATTGTCGCCTTCATCCTGACCATTTTGCTGTCCTTTACCCTCTTTATTCTGGGGGAAGATATCATTTTAGCCAATCTCCCGGATTTCTGGGTCCCTCTGTTCTCCTTTGTCGGTTTGGGGAAGCATTTTATCAGTATCCAGCGAGGGATGATCGATTCCCGGGATATCATTTATTATCTTTCCGTAACGGGTTTCTTCCTCTTTTTGAACATCCTTTATGTAGCGAGGCGCAGGTAGCGATTCATGATAAACTGGCGACAGAAGCTGCAATTTCTTTTCGGCGATCTGACCCTGATTCTTGTGGTTTTGGGGTTTCTTGTCCTCATCAATTTCCTGTCATATCGGCATTTCGTGAGACTGGACTTGACGGAAAACCGGATATACACACTTTCAGAATCAAGCCGTACAGTTGTAAACAAATTGAGTGATCCCGTCACCATTCAATGCTTCTTTTCAAAAAAGGCGCCGCCCGAACTCGCGGCCTTGAAACAGCAGATTGCGGATCTCCTGGAAGAATATCGGGTAAGCGGTAAGGGGAAAGTGAAGGTTATTTTTTCTGATCCGGCGGACAATGCTCTGCTTCAGAAACGGGTTCAGGTGATGGGCATTCCTCAGGTACAGATGAACGTCTATGAAAAAGATCAGGCCCAGATTACCAATGTTTATATGGGAGTCGCTATTTCTTACGAAGACCGCCAGGAAATTTTGCCCTTTGTCAAGGATGCGAAAAATTTGGAATATGATATCACCAGTGCAATCCTCAGACTCCTGAAAAATGAAAGAAAACGCATTGTCTTTTTAACCGGCGGAGAAGAGTACGACTTGAACGGTCCTTTTGGGACCGTCCGCAAGATCCTGGAACCCCTTTACGATTTGACCGCTTTCCATCCGACGGCCGTTGACGCCATTCCTGCCGGAACGGACCTGCTGATCGTTATTTCTCCCGAAGTAATTCCCGAAAAAACGAAGCACGCCATCGATCAATTTGTGATGCGCGGAGGCAAGGTTTTCTTTCTGATTGATCGCGTTAACATTGACGGCGCCACCATGACAGCTTCGCGCAGGGTCAGTAATTTGGAGGATCTGATTGCCTCCTATGGGGTCAGGGTGACCCAGGACCTGGTGCTGGATCGGTTTAATACGGCCATTAATTTCCGCACAGGATTCACAATCCTCCGTGTACCCTACGCCTTTTATCCGAAGGTGGCAAAAACGGGTTTCGCGTCAGACAACACCATCGTCAATCGTCTGGAAGCGTTAAGCCTGCCTTGGGTAACAGCCCTGGAGGTACTGGAGAAGCCTGATGTCAAATCCACCATCCTGGCCAGATCCTCACCTTATAGCTGGCTGCAGCGGGGGATGTACAATATCAGTCCTGCCCAGGAATTCAATCCGCCGGCCGGTGAGATCAGATCCTACCCACTCATTGTTCTTTTGGAAGGAAAATTTTCCAGTTTTTATTCCGGCTCTGCCGCAGGGGATGACCGGGAACAAAGTTTGGGAAGAGCGCAACCTGTACTGCCAATCCGGAGCCAGAAGGACACAAAAATCCTGGTCATGGGGAATGGCCGTTTTCTGGCGGATGGATTTATCACCGCGCCGGGGAATGCCGATTTTTTCCTCAACGCCGTGGACTGGTTTACCTGGGGAGATGACCTGATCGGAATTCGCTCCAAGAAGATGCTGAACCGACCCCTGCCGATCCTTACGGAAAAGCAGAAGAGGTTCATCAAGTACGGTAACATGATTGGCGTGCCGCTTGTGGTCGTTCTGACCGGTGTTCTCCGATTTTATTTGCGCCAGAGGAGAAAGAACGCCTATCTAAAGGGAAAAACAGCATGAAGTCCAAACGGAATTTGATTCTGATCATGGCACTCCTTATCGCGGCTGGGGTGATATTTTTTATCGAGCGGCCCTTTGAAAGGAACGGCAGGGTTGCCGAAGGCGATTTGCTGGTTTTTCCGGATTTCGAGCCTTGGAAAGTGAATAAGATTTATGTCGGCAGCAGGAACCTCATGTTTGAAAATCGTGAAGGTAACTGGCTTCTGATCACGGAATCAGGTGCCTATTCTGCAGACCGTAACCAGATCGCCGCGTTATTGCAGGCCATCCGGGAGCTGAAACGGGATAATATCGCCTCCGAGAGCAGAGATAAACAGTCTCTTTTCGGCTTGAACGCCACAGAGGGAATCGAGGTGATCGCTTACGATTTGGAGGGGCAGAAAATCGCCGACTTTTGGGTGGGGAAGAAGGGGCCGGACGGACTGAGCGCCTATGTTAAACGGGCGGATACGGATGAGATCGTGCTGCAGCCCGGAAATTTACGGGATCACCTCGACAAACCACTGAAACTATGGCGGGACAGGAAAGTCTTCCCGGTGAAGGCGGACGATGTCGTGGAGATTACGCTGCAGGTCCAAGAGGAAACGGTCGTATTGAACCGGGATACCCAGGGCGGTTGGTTTCTTGTCAAACCCATGGCCCGAAAGGCCGATGGCGGACGGATAGAACAGATGCTGACCGTTTTGAATGAGTTGGAGGCCGTTGATTTTGCGGACCAGTTGAAGCCGGTGGATGCGGGACTGACCACGCCCACCTTGCGGCTGGGCGTGCGCCTGAAAGACCGGTCGACGAAAATGCTCCTGGTCGGACAGGCGGCCAATGAATGGGGGTATTACGCCATGACCGGGGAAGGGCAGTCGGTTATCGTTCTGCAAAACGGTGTTCTGAGAGTTTTGTTTCCAGAAGTCAAAGAGCTGGAGGCTTCATCCATGGATGTGCCGGTTAAGGAGCCAAAGGACTGAGAGAGCTTTTGATGCATTTACTGGGAGTTTGACGGTTATGGAATGCCATAAAGAAAAAAATATGGAGCATTGTAATTGTTCTTATGAACCGTGTGTGAGAAAAGGGCGTTGTTGTGATTGTTTGGCCTATCATCGCCGCAGCAGGGAATTGCCCGCCTGTTATTTTCCTGAACAGGCGGAGCGGACTTATGACCGCTCCTTTGAGCATTTTGTCAGACTGGTAACAGCAGGCCGGCTTTAAAGAATAGAACAGGTTTATTCATATGAAAAGGAGGTGCCCATGTTTCAGATTGCTTCATATGAGACATTTCAGGACGGTCAGATTATTTTTCAGGAAGGTACACACGGAGATTGGATCTATTTGATCGAAGAGGGGTCCGTTGAAATTTCGAAAAAAATGAGGGGTCGCCGAGTGGTTATTGAGATTCTGCCTCGCGGTGAAATCTTCGGAGAGATGGCCTTTATTTCAAAAATGCCGCGAACCGCCACGGCGACCGCCATTGGAGAAACGACCGTGGGGATTATCGACCGGGATTACTATGATCATGAGTTTAATAAAATGCCTGACGATTTTCGGCAGGTTTTCAACACCGTTGCCACGCGGCTGAGAAAGGCCACCGATGCAGTCATCGCTGCCGCCACAGGGGAAGAGTAGGTTTTCCCATTTCGCAAAAACCGGCACGTGATCATGGCAGCCGTATCGTAATGCCAGGTTTTATCTCCGCCTGCTCTAAAGTTGCAATAGTCCGTCTATACGGTGACGGCGGGTTTGCCTGAAACCAAAGCCACTTATCTGTTGGAGAACCCAAGCTCCCGATGAAGGTTTCTCCCTTATCCCCATACGGACGTTTCTTCGTTTATCCCTTCAATTAGTTAGTCAGCCCTGAAAAACTCTATTTTTGGAATAATATTGGCTTGTGAAGTTTTCAAATGCCCAATTAAGATGCACA
>CAZTYA010000151.1:0-5249 GCA_964617255.1 uncultured Syntrophales bacterium | reverse complement strand
CCTGCTAATCAGATTTCTGCGGCGGAGCGGGAAAAAATTTCTATGATACTGAAATCACTGCGATTCAATATCGTAAAACCTTTGCCTTTATCCCGGGCTGTGGTGACCGCCGGCGGGATTTCGCTCAAGGAGATTGATCCGAAAACGATGGCGTCCCTGAAGGTGCCGGGCCTTTACTTCTGCGGGGAGGTGATGGATATCGATGCCGATACGGGGGGATACAATCTCCAGGCTGCCTTCTCAACGGGCTGGCTGGCGGGGGACTCGGCCGCCCGGTACGCTCTTGGCCCAGTTTAAAACAGATTAGAAGATGTAGAAAAAAGAGGATTTTCCGTGTAAATTCTGCGGTGAAACCACTGAAGGGAGAAACGCTTGAAGATGAAGACCATACTTAAGAAGATTTTTGAAAGCAGGGTGTTAACCATCACAACCTTGTTCCTTGTGTTTCTCATTGTTTTAATGGTCATGGATGCATTTAAAAAGAAGGATGGCGACTGGGTCGCCCTGAAAACCAGAGATTTTATGAACGGGGTGAGTTACTATGATCAAAGTATCAAGAAAAACGCAGTTAACTCAAACCCGCAGGTCAGGATAAAAACAGTTTATACTGGTGACGGAAGGGAATTTTTTATTAATTTCATTACGAACTTTATCGCCAAAGGGGGACCCGAAAATATGTTGGAAGGTTTTTCCTATGTCATCAACCATGACGAACTGGATTGTAAGGCGAAAAAGTATAAACTTCTGTCAACGACGCTCTATGATGAGAAGGACGTAGTCATCTATACCATGACCCACCAGAAAGAGGAATGGAAGGACATCCCATCCAAATCTGATTTGGCGGAATTGGCGAAGGAGATATGTAACTGACCGATTAGAAACGCGGTTGAAGAAACTGTCTTCAACCGCGTTTGGGATAAGTAATTGCCGTCAAACAAGATTGTTGAGTATCAGCGGCAATTATTTCTTGAAGATTTTAAAAAGTTTTTCGAGAGAGGATTTTTCAACATTCACGAGGGAGTCGAACTCACCTGCATCGAGCCACATGCCCCTGCAAGTGGGGCATTCATCGATCAACATGCCTTTGAAATCCAGTTCCACGAGATCCATTCCGCACTTCGGGCATTTCATGTAGTGTAGCGACCTCAATTGTGCTATTTCTTCTTTTGATTGACTGCTCTTTTTCCTTTCAGATACCTGTTTTATCAATTCCTGTTCAATCCTTGCAAAATACTCATCTTCATGTTCCGTTGGTTTCAGCGGCATCATAACCTCCTGGCTTTAGTTTTTGGAAAAGAAATCAAGATCAGTTTGTTTTTTTTCGTTCTTGCATAAAACATCAGACGTTGAACTTATATATTAATAAGGGTTTGCTCTGTCAAGGAATTCTGGAATCATCACCATGCCGTTATCGCAACGAATATTGTAACAATTTAATATGATTAAGCTAAAACCTTTTCTGAGCGGATGCCTGCGGTGTGTTTATTTCTTTCAAAGGGCTGTTTCGCTTCTGCTGTTCCGCATTCATGCGCATTTGATAGACCGGCAGGGGGGGCATTCCTGAGAATTCGCGACAGCCATCTCAGATTTATATCGGAAATCCGGAGGTTTTCATCGATTTAACCGATACTTGCCGGTGTTTTAAACTCCTTGACAAGGTCCGGATGTTCAGATAATAGAGGGCTCCTGTTGAGCAAAAAATAGTGGGCCGATG
Organism: uncultured Syntrophales bacterium; assembly: GCA_964617255.1. Classification (GTDB taxonomy): domain Bacteria; phylum Desulfobacterota; class Syntrophia; order Syntrophales; family JAAYKM01; genus JAAYKM01. The sequence goes on along the minus strand of CAZTYA010000151.1, from coordinate 3,535 downwards.
TAGCTCAGCCGGTAGAGCAACTGATTCGTAATCAGTAGGTCCGCGGTTCGAATCCGCGCATCGGCTCCAGAATTTCCAAGTCTCTCGCACTTGACAACGGGAGGCTTTTTTTTCATTGGGGGAACCCCCCAAAAAAATAAAGAGGAAAAGAAAAATGGAAGAAGAACAAAAATCAGCATGCAGTTCTTGTGGAAGTGGAAACGCCCAGGGTCAGCAGAATGAATTCCAGCAGTTTCTTGAACAGGAGGAACTCAAGGACCGGATGGGGAAAATCAAGCATAAGATCCTGGTCCTGTCAGGAAAAGGCGGCGTGGGGAAAAGCACCGTCGCAACCAATCTGGCTGTCGCCCTGTCGAAGACGGGCAAGGCCGTGGGGCTTTTAGACGTCGATTTTCATGGTCCGAGTATTCCGACCCTCCTGAAGCTTGAGGGTAAACCGGTCTATCAGAGCGAGGAAGGTTTGATTCCCGTCGAATTCCCCTCGGGGATTAAGGTCATGTCGGTCGGATTTCTCCTGCGGGAGCAGGATGAGGCGGTTATCTGGCGGGGACCGATGAAAATCGGCTTCCTCAAGCAACTTTTGAAGGACGTGATCTGGGGCGAGCTGGATTATCTGGTGATCGATTTTCCGCCAGGAACGGGGGATGAGCCCCTCTCCATCGCCCAGATGCTGCCGGAATGCGACGGCGCAGTCATCGTGACGACCCCGCAAAACCTGTCCCTGAACGACGTGAAGAAATCCATCAATTTCTGTCGGCGGATCAAGATCCCCGTCCTGGGGGTGATTGAGAACATGAGCGGCCTGGTGTGTCCCCACTGCCAGAATGTGATCGACCTTTTCAAAAAAGGCGGCGGCGAAGAAATGGCGGCCAAGATGGGCGTGCCCTTCCTGGGGCGGATTCCCATTGATCCCCATATCGTGGAGGCATCAGATCTGGGTGAGCCCTATGTGGACCGCCACGGCGACAGCGAAGGCGCGGCGGCGTTTTCCCAGATTGTGCAACATTTGATCGACCCGAAAGCATAAATCCTTTATAAGGAATAAAGGACCAGATGGTTTCCCGAAAGGGATAGGAACAAGAGCGCCGGTGACCTTGAGGAATCTCGATGAAGCGGGTTGAATCTCTTCTCGTTACGGAAGAAACCATTTTCAATGTCGTCAAACTGACCGCCATGCTCAGGGAGAATGATTCCCTGGCGATTCTCATGTACGGCGCTCCCGATCCCGACGCGATTTCATCCGCCATGGCCCTGCGGGAACTTATCGATCAGAAAGCCGGTCTGAACCGTTGCGTCTTCGTGGCCACCCAGCCTTTCATCCGGCATCAGAATCTGGAATTCGCCCGGTCCATGGGGATCGACATTCCCCTCATTGATAAGGTCAATCTGCAGGATTACCGCCTGATCGCGGTGGTCGACAGCCAACCCTCCTTTTTTGGAAAAAGTCTCGACGGCATCCATCCCCAGATCGTTCTCGACCACCATCCGCGAACCCCGGGTTGGCATGCCGAACTGGAAGATGTCCGCCGGGGTTACGGCGCCCTATCATCGATTATGACAGGGTATCTTCTGGCCGCCCATGTGCGGATTCCACGCATCCTCTATACGGCCCTTTTATATGGTATCCGTAGTGATACCAATAATTTCGAACGGGACGCCCGGCTGGAAGACATCGGCGCCTACTATCTTACTTTCGCACGGGCCAACCGGGAGTTGATCCGGCGTATCGAGATGAATCAGATACCCGAGCGGTACCTGAAGTATTTCGATTTTGCCTACCGCCATAAGCTCCGACAGCGGGAAAAAATATTCTGTTTTCTGGATACGGTGGAGAACGCCGATGTCTGTGTGCAGGTGGCGGATTTTCTCCTGCGGCTCATTCAGATTTACTTCGTCGTGGTGGCGGGAATCGTCAGGGATCGATTGATCGTTATCTTCCGTGGCGACGGCTACCGGATGAACTGCGGCGCCATTGCAGCCCGGACGTTTGCCCGTCTGGGAAGCGGCGGCGGTCACCGCAGCGCCGCCCGAACCGAAATACCACTGGATATCTTGAAAGAACATCTCTCCGGCGACCTGTCCTATGAGAACGTAGAGCATTTTCTGCTCCAGAGCCTGGAGGTAAAAAGGCAACATCCGCGGGGTGATTTAAAACAGGAAAAGGGGTGACAATACGACACCCCTTTTCCTGTGATTCTTGATGCAGAATTAATTTTCTGATTTTGCCGGGCCGGCCGTCTCCGTTGAGGAGGTCTTCTCCGGCTTTTCCTTTTTCTCCCGCTGGGTTGAAGGTTTCTTTCCGCCGTAATCTGTAATGTACCAGCCGCTCCCCTTCAGATGAAACGACGAAAGGGACAGAAGTTTGCTGACCGGTCCCTTGCAGAAACGGCAACTGGTGATTTCCGGCTCTGTGATTCCCTGAAATTCCTCAAATTCTTTTCCGCACTTATGGCATTTATACTCATAAATGGGCATGGCAAAAAACCTCCTGATAAAACTTAATGGAAGATGACTTCCAGATTATAGCGTTTGCTGAAACAATCGAGGACCAGATCCAGATGCGGATGGTCCGCCGGTTTCAGGATGTCCTGCGTAATGGCGTTGACCGTTTCCTCTTCAACCTCTCTTTGGCCGTCGTCCATGTCGAAATCGGCAACGCCCTCGGAAAAGCGGGCGACATGGACCAGCTCATGGGCGGCGATATACAAAAGCAATGGCGACAACCTGACGAAAGACCCAGCCCGGTCTACAGCATCGAGAATCCGGTGATCCTGCAGGCAGATCCTGTAAAAATCAAGCCGGTCGTCGGCGCCCTCCTTTTTATAGCCGTACTTGCAAAGATGGGCGAAAACACCGTCGTTGATTTCATGGCGTTCCAGGTGGGCCCGGGTTTTGACGTCGTAGCGCCAGTTTTTAACAGCAGTCGGCATCAGGCGGAAATGGCGGGAGACCATTTTTTCCGCCAGGATAAATGACCGGTTGGCCTGACCGATTTCGTTCGGACTAAAACAGCGATCCATCACGACCCTCGCCATAAACCCTTGACCTGACTCCTTTTTGTCAAATTCCTTACAAATTCGGCGTTAATATATCCATCGACGGGTCTTTGTCAAATGATTTTATCGCACTGAAATTGCAGGATATTCATGGGAAAGAAACTGGAAAATTAAATTCATCGAGTGTGGCACTGCTCCGGAGCGATGATTCGTTAACGAGCTATCAAGAAAAAAATAAAAGCAGCAAATAATGTTGCGACATACGGGATCCACACTCTAAATCTGAATGCACAATGAAGAAAATCCACAAAATTCTTGCCATTGCTTAGTTCATCCGAAATCAAAGGGGTACATAAATAAGAGTTTTTTCTTAAAGCTTCTTCCACGATTTTAGATCTCTCAATCGCTCTGTGAACAGGAACTCGTTGTATTGCGTCAGTTATCCAACACACAATCGTGGTGAATGAGGATATAAAAAGAAATGGTTGCTTACATATTAAAGGGTGTTTGTTGAATAGGGCGAGAGCAAGAGCAGTGAT
>CAZTYA010000150.1:0-5262 GCA_964617255.1 uncultured Syntrophales bacterium | reverse complement strand
CTGTATCCACTCCTGATTAAATGGCATGAAAATCAGTTTTAATGAACGGGATCTTTCGGCTGGTTCCCTTTGGGGCCATGCAGCAGGAGTACGGCCGGCACCAGGCAGGCGGTAAGCCAGCCCAAGAGCCAGAATGTGTCGTTGAAAGCCAGCATGTTGGCCTGCTTCAAGACCTCCTGGTAGACGATGTATAAAACGCCTTCCGGGTTGGCCATGGCAGGTTTGTGAATCTGGAGCCATTGGAAGATCTCCTGATAGTAATTTTGATACACCGGATTCGCTGGTGTGATGTTTTCGCTGAGAAAAGTCTGGTGTAACTGGGCGCGTTGGGCGTGCATCGTTGTACAAAAGGCGATACCGACACTTCCTCCGAGATTACGCAAAAGATTGAAGATTCCCGAGGCATTGCCGATTTCTTCCCTGGGGATATGGGTGAAGGCTGCTGTTGCCACAGGGGCGAAAAAAAACCCCAGAGCCAGGCCCAGGACGACACGCGGCCAGGCGACGTACATAAAGTCGGCTTCCAGGTTGAAAGCGGCCATCATCCATAGAGAAGCGGCTTGTACAGCCAACCCGATACCCAAAAGCCACTTGGGGTTGATCCCCTTGATCATCAAAAGGCCGGCGATCGGCATGACGATGAGACTGGTGAAGCCCCCGGGCCCGAGGACAAGTCCCGCCCACAGGGCGGTATAACCCATGAGTTTCTGGAGGTACAGGGGCAGGAGAACGATGCTGCCGAGCAGGGTGAAATAACCGAGGAAATTGATTACATTGGCCACGGAAAAACTGCGATCCCGAAAAGGTTTCAGATCGACCACGGGATGGGGTGTTTTTCGCTCCACCCAGAAAAAGATAATCAGGCTGGCTGCAGCGATAACAGCCAAACTGATAATGAAACGTGATGAAAACCAGTCTTCCCTTTCACCCTTATCCAGGACCACTTGCAGACATCCCAGTCCGACACTGAGAAAGAGGATACCCCAGGTATCGATGTAACGTTGAGTGCTCTGCGAGTAAGATGGATCGGATATGAAGCCCTTGATCAGAAAGAACGCCAGGAGGCCTGCCGGAAGATTGATATAGAACACCCAGGGCCAGTTCCACTGGTCAGTGATCCAACCGCCGAAGACCGGCCCCAGAACCGGTGCGACGGTCACACCCATGCCGAAGATTGCGTTGGCCATCCCGTGTTCCTTCTGAGGAAAAGTTTCCAGGAGAATCGCCTGACCCAAAGGTGCCAGACCGCCGCCGGCGAGCCCCTGCAGCACTCTGAAGCATATCAGCATGGCCAGGGATGTGGATGCGCCGCAGGCCAGGGAACTGATGGTGAACAGAGCGACCGATGTCAGCAGATAACGCTTCCGGCCGAAAATGCGGGCCAGCCAGGGGGCAATGGGAATGATGATCGCATTGGTGACGAGATAGGAGGTGATCACCCAGGTCACTTCGTCCACGCCGGCGTTCAGGCTGCCCTGAATATGCGGCAGGGAAACATTGACGACACTGATGTCCATCACGTGGAGAAAAGTCGGCAGCATGATGATTGCGGCAATCAGCCACTTATTGATACGGGGGGATGTCATTGTCGAGGTCATGGGCATCGGCTACCGAAAAAAATGCGTTTCTCCCTGCGCTCATCGACCTGGCGGTATTCCATCACGGGTCGTGGACAATTCATCTTCTATCCGCAAAATACGCCATCAGGCCATAGCGAGAAAAAACACTTTGTCTTCTTTTGGTTATGTATTTTATATCTCCGGCGCACTTCTATAAACCAAAATCTTGCAGGGTGTTTCTATATCTGTAAATGTCAAAAATAAAAATCGGCGCTGGTGGGATAGCGGCATAACAGGATCAAGTCTTCTTGGAGGATAAGGTTCCCCGCTCGACCTTTGCCATAAGGCCGAATGGTCCGTGTTGAGTTAATGAACCGGATGACTTGAGTCTTCCGCTTTGGGTGCCCGCAGGAGGACTGCCGTGGGAACCAGGCAGGCTGTGATCCAGCCCATGATATAGAACGTGTCGTTGAAAGCGAGCATGCTGGCCTGCCGAAGCACTTCCTGGTAGATAATGTGCAGAATGCCGTCCGGATTGGCCAGAGCGGGTTTGTGAACCTGCAGCCACTGGAGGATTTCCTGATAGTGGCTCTGGTATGCAGGGTTGGCGGGCGTAATATTTTCAGAGAGAAAGGTCTGATGGAACTGTGAGCGCTGAGAGAGGATGGTTGTGCAGAAAGCGACACCGAAGCTGCCCCCCAGGTTACGGACCAGATTGAGAATTCCGGAGGCGTTGCCGATATCTTCCTTTTCGGTGTGAGAAAAGGTAATGGTCATCAGGGGGACGAAGAAGAGACCCATGGCCAGTCCCAGGACCGCCCGGGGCCAGGCGACAAACATGAAATCCGCCGCCAGATTGAAGGCGGCCATCATCCACAGGGATAAGGTCTGCAAGGCAAGGCCGACCCCTAACAGCCATTTGGGATTAAGGCCACGCATCATCAATACGCCGGCGATCGGCATGATCATAAGGCTGGTCACGCCGCCGGGTCCAAGGACCAGCCCGGCCATGAGGGCATTGTAGCCCATGAGATTCTGCAGATACAAGGGCAGGATGACGACGCTCCCCAGGAGACAGAAAAATCCCAGAAACATGATCAGATTGCCCAGGACGAAGTTGCGATCGCGAAAGGGTCTGAGATCAACTACCGGATGGGGTGTTTTCCGTTCCACCCAGATGAAAAGAATCAGGCTGACGACGGCGATGATCGTCAGGGTGACGATGAACTGGGAGGCGAACCAGTCCTCCCGCTCCCCTTTGTCGAGCACGACCTGCAGGCATCCCAGACCGACGCTGAGGAAGAGAATACCCCAGGTGTCTATGTGGGTATGGTGCTGCTTTATGTAGTGAGGGTCGTGGATATACCCCTCGATCAGAAAAAAAGCCAGGATGCCGGCCGGGAGATTGACATAGAAGACCCAAGGCCAGCTCCATTGATCCGTGATCCAGCCGCCGAAAACCGGTCCCAGAATCGGGGCCACGGTGACGCCCATGCCGAAGACGGCGTTAGCCATGCCGTGCTCCTTCGGGGGAAAGGTTTCCAGGAGAATTGCCTGACCCAGAGGGGCCAGACCGCCTCCGGCCAGTCCCTGCAAAACACGGAAAAAAATGAGCATGGTCAGTGAAGTCGACGCCCCACAGGCCAGCGAGCTGATCGTAAACAGGGTAACCGAGGCCAGGAGATAGCGTTTGCGACCGAAAACACGGGCCAGCCATGGGGCAATGGGGATGATGATCGCATTGGAGACCAGATAAGACGTAATGACCCAGGTGACTTCATCCACCCCGGCGTTCATGCTGCCCTGGATATGGGGGAGGGATACATTGATAACGCTGATATCCATCACCTCGAGAAAAGTCGGCAGCATGATGATTGCGGCGATGAGCCATTTGTTGACGTGAGGTGTGGAGGAGGGCGGGGTCATGGGTTGGACACGGCGGGAGGGTGAACCCGATTCACGGTTCTGCCGTCGCCGAAGGGGGAGCCGCCATCAACATGGGTCCCCGGCGTTCTTCCGTGTGGATTGTCGCAACGACTGACAAACCGACCCGCAGGGGATGATCGGGGGGTGGTTTTTTATCGAGGCGTATTTTAACCGGCACCCGCTGGACGACCTTGATCCAGTTGCCCGTGGCGTTTTCCGGCGGAAGCAGCGAAAAGGCGGCGCCGGTTCCTGCACGGATTCCGGCGACTTTTCCCTGGAAGGTGTAACCCGGATAGATGTCGGCTTTGATCTTGACGGGTTGGCCGATCCGCACATTTTTCAATTGCGTTTCTTTGAAGTTGGCTTCGATATAGACGCCCTCCAGGGGTACAACGGCCATCAGCACCTGTCCCGGCTGGATGCGGTCACCCTTCTGGATGCGTTTCTGAGCAATGTAACCAGCGATCGGCGCGGTGATATTGCAATAAGACAGGCGCAGGCGGGCCTCCTGCAACTGAGCGAAGACTTCCTCACGTTTGGCCCGGAGGGCGGCAAACTGCTGCCGCAGAATATTGACACTGTAGCGACCTCCCTTGGCAGAAGTCCATTGGGCATGGCTCCGTGCTTCTGCCTGGCGGGCGGCGGCAATGGACGCCTCGACGGCACGGATATCCGCATTGATCCCGTCCAGTTGTGCGGCCGACTTATCCAGGAGCGTCTTGGCACGATCCCACTGCTGCTGGGCAATGGCCTGCTGCTTTAAGAGCCGGTCATAGCGTTCGAAGTCCCGACGGGCAATGGCCAGGTCGGCCTGAACCGCGATCCTCTGCTGTTTCAGCGCTTCAAGTTTATGTTCGCCTTCTGCAACCCGGTCCTGTGCCTCACCGACGCCGCTCTGTGCGGAGTCCTGCTGTGCGGAAGTCTGGATATCGCTCTGAGAAACGGACAGACCCATGGCCTTCATTTCCGCTTCCGTCCGCGTAAGGGCAGCCTGGACCTCATCCACCGCCAATTGATAGTCCCGTGGGTCCAGGGTGATCAGTGCCTGTCCCGTTTTGACCGCTGTGTCGTTTTCTACATAAATTTCCTGCACGGTGCCGGGAATCCGGCTGCTGATCATGGCGCTGTCGGCCATGACGTAGGCGTTGTCGGTAGAGACCTTGTTGTAAAGGGAAAAATACCAGTACAGACCGCCGAGGATCAGGGCGGCAAAGGAAAAACCGGCCAGGCTGCGCAGCCACTTTTTCCGGTTGTTTTGGTTGTTGTTTCCGTTAGTTGGATCCGGCAAGGGGTCTCCTTAACACTTCCGGGGTGATGCACTGTCCCGGCAATGAATTACGGGAAAACGTTACAAAAAGGCAGGAAGCATTGCAAGGAAAATTAAAGGATTAAGAAGCTTTCCGGTGAAGCGGCTTTTGCCTCTGGCGGACGGCTGCATTCGACACGCTTGAGACCATATCTTTTCGATCTCATTGAGATTTTCCGATTGACATTCTTTCTGTGGTGCTTTATTCTTCTCCTCGTCTGCACGGGGGCTTTCCAATGGTCAATCAGCAAAACCAACTTGGGTGCGATGATACATCGCATAAAGCATTGAGACAATAGGGGAAAGAATTTTTACAGTTCGTTAAGCTGTCGCTAACACACCCTGCCGAACTGGAGCGAATCGTGACAATCGAGAGAAAAATTTCATATCTATTTAATATGACCGATGAGAATTGGATGAAACACGCAAACCCGATTAGTGTATGGACGCGATATTCTGTGCCTCCCATTA
>CAZTYA010000149.1:0-5332 GCA_964617255.1 uncultured Syntrophales bacterium | reverse complement strand
GAAAGCTTATTTTATCGGCAGTAAAGATGAGGGGCGGCTGAAGGTCTCCTTCTTCGGTCCTTTTTACGGTGCCTACAACATCATCGCCCTCGACCAGAATCACTACCGATACACCCTGGTCTGCGGTCCCAATCGCTCCTATCTGTGGATTCTGGCTCGGGAAAAGCTGCTGGATAAAAACACGTTGGATAAACTGGTAACCCTGGCCGGCGGCTTGGGATTTAATACGGAAGATCTGATTTACGTTCGCCATAACTGAATCCGCCGCGGCCATGACACCGTATACGGCTTGGATTGTCCGCCAAAGCAGAAGAAATTGGACATTTAAGCAAGGATCATGTATTGATCTTGCCGAAGTATCCAAACGCTAACCTGGAGAAAGGGTTACATGGGGGTCCTGCAACTGCTTCGACAGATGCATGCAGAGGGAACTCTAAGCTCCGCACAGCTTGACGTCCTGTCTGCCATCCACAAAAAAGAACGCTTTTCTCTCCATTATGAACTGCGGGGGCTGATTTACGCCGGAGTACTACTGGTCATTCTGGGTGCGGGATTGACCATCAAAACATACCTTTCCGAACTCGGGCACATGGCCATCATCAGCACCCTATCCCTGGGCGCTGCCGCCGCCCTGGGTTACTGTTTTTACCGGGGACAACCCTGCAGCCGCGATACCGTACCCTCTCCTAACATCGGCTTTGACTATGTCCTGTTTCTCGGCTGTTCCCTTTTCTCCCTGGACATGGCCTATATTGAAACACAGTTTCACCTGCTGGGTGACAGTTGGGACGGCTATCTCCTGGTTTCCGCTGCACTGTTCTTTTACCTCGCCTATCGTTTCGATAACCGCCTGGTCTTGTCGCTGGCGCTCGGTACACTGGCGGCCTGGTTCGGGTTCAAATTGAACTGGGCGGGATTTTCCTTCTGGGATTACCATCGCCTCTATGCCATCGCCTTCGGACTCCTGAGCCTTGCCGCCGGCGTATCATTATGGCGTCTCGGCATAAAACAGCACTTTCTTGACATCTATCTCAACTTCGCCCTCCATTTTCTGTTTATTGCCCTCGTGTCGGGGGTGTTTGCCCACGGATTTCTTTCCCTGTATTTTGCCGGTCTGGTTGTCCTCGGCGCCGTCGTCATCTCTTATGCCCTGCAAAGGCGGACGTTCCTCTATTTTCTCTATGCGGTTCTTTATGGTTACGTGGCATTGAGTTATCTCGTTATCGATACGCTGAAGCCTGCTTATTCCACCGGTTGGATTTTCGTCTATTTTATCGTCTCTTCTCTGGTCGCGGTGCAGCTGATCGTGAAAACTTCGCGCCGCTTCAAGGAGGTACCATGAACATCTGCCTCTATACACCGGAACAGGAAGAAAACATCTTCATCCAGAGGCGGGCCAGAACCTGGCAGCGCTCGGGGTTAATCTCGGAAAACCAATTTAAAATCATTGAGGAACGAACCTCCAGCCAACTCGCAGAAACGTCCCTCTTCTTCCGGATTCTATATTTTGTCTTTACCTGGATTTGCCTTACGGCGGCGGTCGGATTGGTTATCTGGCTTATGGATATTGACCATGAGGGGCCGATCGGCTTAACGTTCCTGCTTTTCAGCATTCTGTTTTACATTCTTGCGGAATACCTGGTACGGCGCTACCATGTTTTCCGCCACGGCATCGAGGAAGCCCTGGCCCTGCTGAGCCTCGGTCTTTTCTGCGGTGGCATGGTCCTGCTTGTTTTATCCTTGCCCGGACATCCGGATGATCATCTGATGATGTTCCTGACCGCATCACTGGTTTGCCTCTTCTCGTTCTGGCTTTACATCCGCTTTGGTTTCTTGTACGCATCCCTGATCAGCATCGTAGCTCTCGGTTTTCTCCCCTTTCAGTTTTCCCTGCCGCCGATTTGGGAACGGAGCCTCCTTTTTTTGCTTCTCAGTCTTCTGTTTCTCATCAGTTTGCAAACCGAATCCGACACCCTGGCGGACTTCCGGAAAAAGCGCAAAGGCATCATCCAAGCCTGCCTTTTTATGGGGCTTTATCTGACGGTAAACCTGCGGATCTTTGCGGTTGCGGAATCCTGGTTTGACCAGACATCACCCCATCTTATCCCTTATGCCGGTTTTCCTCCCATCTTTTATTGGGTTAGCTATATTCTGACTTTTCTTATTCCCGCATTAGGATTGTATTTCGGCATTCAGGTCCGGAAGCGGGCGCTGATAAATGCGGCGGGGGTTGCCCTGGTCTTGAGTCTGGCCACCAACAAGGATTACCTGGGATTGAAACATTACGCCTGGGACCCGATGATCTTCGGCGTAACGCTGATCCTGGCGGCCGTTCTGATTATCCGCTGGCTCGCAAAAGGCGAGGATAAAGCACGTTGCGGTTTTACGGTGGAAAGCATTTTGAAACCGGAGCGATATGGATTGACTCTTCCGGAAATAGGCGCCGCCGTGATGCCCGGCGTTACCATGGCGGCCACCGAAACGGCGCCGGTGGAACCGTCACCGTTTGAGGACGGCCAGTCCGGCGGCGGGGGTGCGTCCCGGAATTTCTGAGCAGGGGAGGAAAAAGCACAGCAGGTTCGACGAGGAAAAACGCCTCAGGGTTTCCGACAGACGATCTGGGCCACGGCGCGTTCGGGATCCGGCTGAATGCCTTCAAAGTCGTACAGAATCTCCCAGTCGGAAAACCATCGCCGTAACTCGCCGGGTTTCAGCAGAAAGTCGGGGTTGGTGGGTTTGCCATAGCGGACCTGATCGGTCGTAAAGGTTTCGTAAACGAGGACGCCGCCGGATTGAACGGCTCTTTTGATAACCGGCATCAGGGGACGATGCAGATAACGGAAAACGAGGAAACCCCCGTAAGCAGACTCTTCCAGAGTTGGGAAGCCTGCTTTCTCCAGGTCGAGCACCATAAAACGGGGCGATACCCCTTTAAGAGCGGCCAATTCCCTGGCGCGCAACAGAACGGCATCCGATATGTCGCACAGCACCACGGGAATACCCAGGGTCGCCAGGTAGATACCGTTACGGCCGTTACCGCAGGCCAGATCCAGGACGGGACCCGGTAAAGGATTCCTCGTGAACAGGCCGGCGTGCTTCAGCAAGATGACTGCCGGTTCCACGCTGGAATGGTTGTGATTTGTTTCGCTCATGACGTTGCATCTTAACCAAACTTTCGCTTCCTGGCAAGCCTCTGGTTGGATCGCCGGCGTCGGAAAGATGTCTATCACGTTATCTGACATATTCTTCACAAGAATGACTGACACCATCATGAATTATGTGATAGAACGCATAAATACTTTGGAAAAGAACAGCAAAAGGATTTCGTCATGCGAAGCCCGTTTTGCTTTTCCTTGAGCCACAATAAAATTTGACGTCGCTGAGGAGGTTTATGGAATGAGGATTGTGGTTTTAAACGGAAGTCCCAAGGGTCCCCAGAGTGTCACCATGCAGTATGTGCAGTACATCGAAAAGCGGTTTCCCCGCCACAGATTTACCTACATCGATATTTCCGAAAAAATTCAGCGTCTGGAAAAGAATGAGCAGACTTTCAACGAGGTCATCGAAGTGGTCAAGGAGGCCGACGGTATCCTCTGGGCGTTTCCCATTTTCTATTTCCTTGTGCCGTCGCAGTACAAGCGCTTTATCGAACTGATCCGGGAAAGAGACGTCGCGGAGGCCTTCCGGGATAAATACACCGCCGTCCTCACCACCTCCATCCACATTCTCGACATGATGGCCCATCATTACATGAACGGCATCTGCGACGATCTCCATATGAAATATACGGGCTCCTTTTCCGCGTCCATGTATGACCTGCTGAAGAAGGAACAACGCAAACAGCTCTTTCTCTTTGCCAAGTATTTTCTGCTGTCCATCCGCAAGAAGAGTCCGGCGCCCCGCAACTATGCCCCCGTGGGCGAACACGCCTATGAGTACCGGCCGTCTCTCGTGAAGGATCTCCTGCCGACAAGGGATAAAAAAATTCTCATCATTTCCGATGCCAAGCCGGATCAGCAGAATCTGAACTGGATGATCACCCGCCTGCAGGATTCCTTTTTCGGATACACGGAAGTCATCAATCTGAATTATCTGGACATCAAGGGCGGGTGTCTCGGCTGTCTCCAGTGCGCCCACAGCAATGTCTGCGTTTACGAGGGGAAGGACAAGTTCGTCGATTTTTTCAATGAGAAGGTCAGGCCTGCCGACGTCCTCATTTTCGCCGGCGCCGTAAAGGACCGCTTTCTCTCTTCGCGGTGGAAATGTTTCTTCGACCGCACTTTTTTCAATACACACATTCCCAGTATGACGGGCAAACAGATGGGGTTTCTCGTTTCCGGCCCCCTGGGCCATCTCCCCGACCTGCGTCAGTATTTGGAAGCCTATGTGGAGGTGCAACAGGGCAATTTCGCCGGCATCGTCAGCGATGAATACGAAAATTCAGGCGATATAGATGAATTAATCAGCCTGATGGCGGACCGATTGGTCCGCTATGCCGTACAGGGCTTCCAAAAACCTAAAAGCTACCTGGAAGTTGGCGTGCGAAAAATCCTCCGTGACGAAATATGGGAAACAATGCGCTTTCCCTTCCAGTCGGATCATCAATACTTTGAAAAGGAAGGTTTTTACGATTTCCCCGAAAGGTCCTTCCGGGACAAGGTCAAAACCAATTTCATGGTCATGATTACCAAGGTTCCCTTTATCCGGAAAGAAATCTATACGAAGCAGATGAAACCCGGTACCATCAAGCCCCTGGAAAGAGTCGTGGCGGCGGCCCGCCCGGGCAAACCATAACAGGCGACCCGCCGGATCATTCATAAAGTCGCATGACAGTCGACGACTGATGCGGTCCTTGCTCTCTGCAGGGCGGATATTCCTGTGACTGGTTCGGCGTCAGTCGAACAGATCGTGGAGGAAACTCTTTTTCTTATAGTGTTTGTAATCGTCATGATCGTGGTGCTTATCATGATGGCGATCATAAGCGCCTTCCCGTTTCTCGTACTGAGGCGGTTTGACGTTCACCTCCTGATTCGCCCGTTCGATAATTTTATCCAGTTCGCCGCGATCCAGCCACACACCCCGGCATTTTGGGCAAAAGTCGATTTCCACACCCTGGCGTTCGGACATTTGCAGCATAACATTACATAGAGGGCAATTCATGTTTTCTTATCCTTTCCTTTATAAATGTTCGAATTCGTACCATCTGACATCTAAGCTGTCAAGACCGGGCGAACATGGGAAATGACTTTAGAACGATGATATTTTTTGCCGGAACGTGCGGGCTTCGGTGTATCACGGCGGGGGAAAATGTGATAAGGACATGCCGTGATTT
>CAZTYA010000148.1:0-5451 GCA_964617255.1 uncultured Syntrophales bacterium | reverse complement strand
ATATAGCTTGGACTGCCGAATAATAACCAATCCGACGTAAGGCGCGGAATGTTGCGAACGATTTTCGAAAGGTCAAATTTCTCCTGGAAAAAAAACGGTGTCGCTGTTTCCGGCCAGACAATCAACCCACGTCCAACCGGGGCTTTCACCAAAGACATGTTTTTATAAATTTCAACCGATTCTTCCTGATACTGGGGATTCCACTTGATATTTTGGTCAATGTTGCCCTGAATCAGCGAAACTTCCATCGCTTCCGCCCGCTTTAGCTCGGCATTGACGCGATTCAGAGAAAACGTACCGTATCCGATGATAAGCGCAAGGATCAGGCATCCGGCAAGCACTTCCGGTACCAGGTTTCTTCGGTGCTGCCGATGAGAAATCAAATCGACGACCAAGACGTTAACAAAAATGATGATGAAGGATAATCCGTAAATACCTGTAATATCTGTAAATTGTATGATGCTCAGATACTTGTATTGTGAATAGGCAAGATTTTCCCAGGGAAAGCCGGTAAAAAGATGAGATTTGAGATACTCAAGACCAACCCACAGCAGGGGTGCGGAAACAATTTCCGAAAAACCTCTGTTGCGCAGAAAAACCAGCGCTGCGGAAAAAAGGGAAAAGTATAAACTTAGAACACATGAAAGGAGTATCATGGCTGATATGCCGATATAAAGCGGCAGATATCCGTACATGACAATCACTTGGGCAATCCAGTACAGCAATCCGATATGAACAACCATCCCGGTTAGAAAACCCCACAGTGCAGCGCTGAGAGGCTTGTTTGTCGCCTGAAGCGCAAGCAACAAAGGTACGAATGCGATCCAAGCCAACAGTCCAACGCCATACTTGGGAAATGAAAAGACCAGCAGAACGCCGGAAAGCGCAGCAAGAAAGATGAGACGGAAATCCCGAAACGGTCCTTTACGAATTTTATTGAGGATGGATAAAGCCATGGAAGATGCGCGGGGGAAGGTTAATGGACAGTTTTTAATGATGAATTCGATGTCCCGTCAAGAATCACGATTTTGACCTTCCTGATCGTTTTCTCATCGGCCTGTTCTACCGTAATTTCCATGTTATCCATCTGAAATGTTTCACCCACCTGAGGCATTTTTCCGAATTCATGGAAAACCAATCCTGCGAGTGTTTCATAGTTTCCTTCCGGAAATTCAACATTGAAGAATTCCTCTACGGTTTTGATTTCGGTTCTTGCATCGCATAGATAGGTATTATCCGATATTGGGACAATGTCTTCTCCTTCGGCGCTTTCATCCTCGTCACTGATTTCTCCGACGATTTCTTCTATCAAATCCTCAAGGGTGATCAAACCGGCAGTCCCGCCGTATTCATCAATAACAATGGCCATATGAATCTTCTTCATCTTTAATTCATGCAGCAGCAGGGTGGTACGCATGGTCTCGGGAACAAAGTAGGGCTTTCGTAAAACGGACAGGAAATCTTCGGGCCTCACCTCTTTGGACCAGAATTTTAAAAGATCCTTCACATTCAGAATGCCAATGATTTGATCCAGATGATCCCCGTAGACGGGAAGACGGGTATGGCTGTGTTTCATGATCAGATCGATGACGTCTTTCAGCGGCGTCCCCGATTTGATAACGACCATCGCCGTCCGGGGAATCATGACTTCGCGAACGATGGTATCCCGGAATTCAAGAATACTTTGAATCATTTCACCTGATTGGGGATCTATTAAACCGTTTTCTTCCCCGGCGTCGAGCAGGCTTTGCAGTTCCTGCTCGAGGCGTTCGTGGTCCCTTTCGATAAAGAATTTTTTCAGGATGGATAAAATACCGGTTTGTTTACTATGTTTCATAGGTCGCAGCAGTGAATAATCTTTAAAGAGCGCGGAGATACTCGGGTCTCAGCATGCTCTTGTCGGCGCCGGATATGATCCGGTTGATCAGTTCGACAATATGCTCCTTGTCCTGGGGCAGCCTGGCTCTTATTGGTAAATAGTTGGAAGCATGATTGGCGGTGAAAAAACAGTTGGTGAAATCCGCATGGGAAATGATCAAACTCAATTCTCTGAGATATCCGAATTGATCGGGCTGCGGTAATTGACCGCTTTTGTGCTCATCATAAATTGGCGTTCCGGGAATGAGCATTAATGTGAGAGCGCCTACATAATCCGGATCGATGGCTGTTAAAACCTTAGCCGTTTCCAGGGCATGCTCCTTACTTCTTTCAATGCCCCCCAGTCCCAGAATGACAGTGACAGAAAGGACCATTCCCGCCTTTTTAATTCTTCGACCCGCTTCGATGGTCTGCTCTACCGAGACACCCTTGTGGATCCTACGCAGCAGCGCTTCGCTCCCCGTTTCCACGCCCAGATAAACCATGTTTAATCCCAGTTCACGCAATTCCGCCAGTTCTGCCGGTGTTTTCTTGAGCGCGCTTTTCGCATTGCCGTAAGTGCTTATTCTTTCAACGCCCTTAATTTCCGATTTTATCATCCGGATAATTTCAGTCAATTTTGCCTGCGGAATAATGAGGGCATCTCCGTCGCACAGAAAAACTCGCTGAATATTCCGGTAGCGTCCGGCTTCCAGAATATCTTCCCGAATCTCTTCCATGCTTTTGATCCGGAATTTCTTTCCCTTATAGGTTTCGCAAAAAGTACACAGATTGTGCGAACAACCGACCGTCACCTGCAGTAGGAGGCTGTACGCTTCGCTGGGCGGTCGAATGATCATTCCTTCATATTTCATAATTAGATCCCAATAAACGCCGGTGCAGACTTAAAACTCAATTCTCGGCAATTTATAATACATCTCGGGAAAAGACAAGATGCTAAAACCGATCTTTCCCGATTTTGACTTGACACAAAAATGACAATTCTATATAGGAGAGACGTTAATTTTGTTGCATGATTAATACCGTGAACAATATGAATATAAAAACGACTCATCCCCGAAAAAAGGCCATAGAATTATGATTGGTGTTTTTTCATTGATCAGTGTGGATTGAACCTTCCCTGCACAAGGGGAGGTTTTTTTTTGTCTGAAACCTTTTACCTGATGACCAAATGTGTAAATTTGCCCTGTCAATGAACTAACTAACCGGAAGGATCCTCGATATGGCTAAAAAAAGAGTTGTTATGGATGCGGATCGCATCGACCGATCCATTACTCGTATTGCATATGAAATCCTGGAGAAAAACAAGGGGGTTGAAGAGCTGGCCCTGATCGGTATCCGAACCAGGGGGGTTTACATCGCCCAGAGAATTCGGGAAAAAATTTTTCATATCGAGGGAACCAATGTTCCGTTGGGGATTTTAGACATCACCCTTTACCGTGACGACATCGCCCAGAGAAAAGGAAAACCCCGCCTGGAGAGGACCGATGTGCCGTTTTCCCTGGATAACAAAAAAGTTGTTCTGGTCGATGATGTTTTGTTTACCGGACGGACCATTCGTGCGGCGATGGACGCCCTGATCGATTTAGGCCGGCCAAAGCGAATCCAACTGGCCGTACTTGTTGATCGTGGACATCGTGAATTACCCATCCGGGCGGATTTTGTCGGCAAAGATTTCCCCTCCTCCTTATGGGAGGCCGTTTCCGTCCACCTGAAGGAAACCGATCAGAAAGACGAAGTCATCATTGAAGAAAGCCAAGATTAAAGATTGAGTAGCAAAACCTCAACAGCAATACCATCGAGGACATAAAACATGAAATGGGGAAAAAAGGATATTTTAGGCATGAAGGAACTGTCTGTGGATGAAATCCATTTCATCCTGGACACTGCCGATTCTTTTGTTGAAATATCCACACGCGATATCAAAAAAGTGCCGACCTTGCGCGGCAAGACAGTCATCAATTTCTTCGTCGAAGCCAGTACCCGAACAAGAACGTCTTTTGAAATCGCGGGGAAAAGATTGAGCGCCGACACCATTAATATCACCGCCTCCTCCAGCAGTCTCGTGAAAGGAGAAACGCTGATCGACACGGCCCGCAATTTGGAAGCGATGCATCCGGATATCGTTGTCATCCGGCACAGCGCAGCCGGAGCGCCGCACATGATCGCCAAACTGATCA
Source organism: uncultured Syntrophales bacterium (assembly GCA_964617255.1). Taxonomy (GTDB): domain Bacteria; phylum Desulfobacterota; class Syntrophia; order Syntrophales; family JAAYKM01; genus JAAYKM01. The sequence goes on along the minus strand of CAZTYA010000148.1, from coordinate 1,393 downwards.
AGCAATCCATCATAAACGCAGGAGACGGCGCACATGAACACCCGACGCAGGCTCTGTTGGATATGATGACCATTCGGGCCCGTAAAGGAGGCATCGCCGGATTAAAAGTCGCCATTATCGGAGACATCTCACATAGTCGCGTTGCCCGATCCAACGTTTACGGGTTGACAAAAATGGGCGCCGATGTCCATGTTGCGGGGCCTGCCACCATGCTCCCACGATTTATGGAACGCCTCGGTGCTACGGTGCATACCGATATGGATGAAGCGATCCAGGACGCCGATGTGGTGATGATGCTCCGTGTCCAAATGGAGAGAGAAAAACTCAATATATTTCCGTCATTAAGAGAGTACTCGTCATTCTACTGTCTGAACCGTGACAGGATAAGCCGGGCCAAGCCCGATGTCCTGGTTATGCATCCGGGTCCCTTGAACCGAGGCGTGGAAATCTCTCCTGAGGTGGCAGACGGGGCCAACTCGGTTATTCTTGAACAGGTCACCTATGGTGTTGCCCTGCGGATGGCCCTTTTATACCTGCTGACAGGAGGAACGCTGTGAAAACCCTACTTACAGGAGCCCGCGTGATTGACCCGTCCCAAGACTTGGACCGGGTAACGGACGTGCTGATCGAAGACGGCAAAATTGCCAAGATTGGCGCTCTGTTAAAATCCGGGGCGGCAAAAAAATCCGAACCTGATTTTTCCGTGCTGGATCTGAAAGGCATGATCCTTGTCCCGGGCCTCATCGACATGCATACCCATTTCCGGGACCCGGGCTTTGAATATAAGGAAACCGTGGAATCCGGTTCCGCCGCCGCCACCGCGGGAGGTTTTACGGCGGTGGCCTGTATGGCAAATACCAATCCGATCAACGATAACCGCGCCGTGACCGAATATATTATCAGAAAAGCAAGAACCTGCGGGTTGGTGCGGGTCTATCCCGTAGGAGCCATATCCATCGGGTTAAAAGGGGCAAATCTGGCCGAATACGGTGATATGAAAGCTGCAGGGGTTGTGGCTTTGTCCGATGACGGTAAGCCGGTCATGAACAGCCATCTGATGCGCATGGCTCTCGAATACGCCGGATCGCTTAATCTTCCCGTCATCTCACACGCCGAGGATGCGGATCTTTCCGCCGAAGGGCTCATGCATGAAGGCATGGTATCCACGGAACTCGGCCTGCCGGGAATACCCGCTATCGCCGAAGAGGTGATGATCGCCAGGGATATACTCCTGGCAGACTATACCCGCACGGCGATCCACATTGCCCATGTCAGCACCCGGGGATCCGTGGCCTTGATTCGTGACGCCAAAGCCAGAGGGATTTGCGTCACGGCGGAAACAGCCCCTCATTATTTTACCCTTTCGGAAGAATGCCTCCGGGAGTTCGACACG
>CAZTYA010000147.1:0-5473 GCA_964617255.1 uncultured Syntrophales bacterium | reverse complement strand
GTGCATCACCGTTTGCGAATCGATTCAGACGGTCAATGTGCTGACGCCGGCTTTCCGGGGAAAAGAAGTCCGGGTCAGCCCCGCCTTCGATCTGCCGTTGATCGAATCCAACTGTATCGCCTGCGGTCAGTGCATCCTGGCCTGCCCCGTCGGCGCCCTTTACGAGAAAGATGATGTCGATCTGGTCTGGCAAGCCCTTCAGGACCGGACAAAGCACGTCGTGGTCCAGGAAGCCCCGGCCATCCGGGCCGCCCTCGGCGAGGAATTCGGCATGCCCCCCGGTTCGCTGGTAACGGGCAAGATGATTTCCGCCCTGCGCCGTCTGGGGTTCGACAAGGTTTTCGACACCAACTTCACCGCAGACCTGACCATCATTGAGGAAGGCAACGAACTCTTAAAACGGGTGAAAGAAGGCGGCACGCTGCCCATGATCACCTCCTGCAGTCCCGGTTGGATCAAGTTCTGCGAACATTTTTACCCTGATCTGCTGGATCATCTTTCCACCTGTAAATCCCCCCAGCAGATGTTCGGCGCCCTGGCAAAAACCTACTATGCCGAGTTTGCCGGGATCGATCCCAAGGATATTGTGGTGGTTTCCATCATGCCCTGCACGGCGAAGAAATTCGAAGCGGCCCGGCCGGAAATGACCAGCAGCGGATACCGGGATGTGGACTATGTCCTGACCACCCGTGAACTGGGACGGATGATCAAGGAGGCGGGTATTGATTTCAATGCCCTTCCCGATGAGGACTATGATGCCCCGATGGGTGAGTATACCGGTGCCGGGACAATTTTCGGCGCTACGGGCGGCGTGATGGAAGCGGCGCTGCGCACGGTTTACGCCGTCGTTACGGGTGAAAATCTGCCGGACCTGAATGTTACCCCGGTTCGCGGTCTCGATGGTGTCAAAGAGGCCACTCTTAAAGTCGGTCCCCTGGGGGATGTCAAAGTGGCTGTTGCACATGGTTTAGGCAATGCCCGCAAGGTGATGGATAAAATCCGGGAAGGCAAGGCCGATTACGCCTTCATCGAAATCATGTGCTGTCCCGGAGGCTGCATTGCCGGCGGCGGGGAGCCCATTCCCACCAACAACGAAATCCGCACCTTGAGATCCAGTGCTTTGTATCAAGATGATGCTGCGGTGCAAACTTATCGGCAATCCCATGAAAGCCCTTCGATTAAGAAAATATATGAAATCTTCCTGAAGGAGCCTTTGGGGCATAAGTCCCACGAACTTCTCCACACCCACTATCTCAAGCGCGGTGATGAGCTGCCGCACAGCACCTATGAGGAAGTGTGGGAAAATCCGGAGCATCATGCTTAAATGACAAAGAAAAACTAAAATATTTGCAATAGAGAGGTTCGATTCTCGAGACCGAACCTCTCTGTGTCTTGTCGAGAAGAGATCGAACTTGTTGTTGAGAATACCTCTTGCTATGAACAAAAAATTAGTCATGCTTTCAGATTTTATTTGTTAATTAATGAGCCGTGACAGGGGTTATGGCGCAGCTCATCAGGTGGTACTGAAATTAAAGGGGGAAATATGGACGAAATAACGGTAAAAATTAACGGGAAAGAATTCTGTGCCCACCAGGGACAAACCATTCTCGAAGTGGCACGAGCAAACGGGATTTTTATCCCCAGTCTCTGCCATCACAGAAAAACTCAGAATATAGGCGCCTGCCGCGTCTGTATGGTGGAAGTCGAGGGCGCCAGGTCACTTGTTGCCTCATGCTGCATGCCGGTCAGTCCTGGCATGGTTATCAGGACGGACACCCAGAAGGTCCGTGACGCCCAGCGCATGGTGGTTGAACTTCTCTGGGCTTCCGGGGATCACAACTGTTTAACCTGTGATCAGAATGGGTGTTGCGAACTTCAGGATTTGATCTACCGATTAAATATTGATGCCCCACGTTTCGCCATTACTCCTCCGGGATACGCTCATGATAAGACCGGGGTTATGATTTCGCGCGATCCCAATAAATGCGTGTTGTGCGGACGCTGTATCGAAGCCTGCAACAATGTCGTGGTCAATGAGGTGCTCAGTTTTGCTCATCGTGGAACCCATGTGCAGGTTGCCTGCGATTACAATTTACCTATGGGTACCTCCAAATGTGTGCAGTGCGGCGAATGCGTCCAGATCTGCCCTGTCGGCGCCATCACCGACAAGAAAGCCCACGGCGGCGGGAGGCCGTGGGAACTTGAGAAATACGATACAACCTGTCCTTACTGCGGTGTCGGTTGTCAGGTGACGGTTCATGTGAACCGTGCGGAAAATCGCATTGTGAAGGTAACCGGACGGGAAGTGCCTCCCAATGACGGCATGCTCTGCGTCAAGGGGCGCTATGGTTATGAATTTCCATCCAGTCCGGATCGGTTGACTCAGCCCATGATCAAGAAGAACGGGAAGCACGTTCCGGTTTCCTGGGATGAAGCGCTTGATTATACGGCGGACCGCATCCGTAAAATCATTGATCGGGACGGTCCCGATGTCTTTTCGGCCTTTGGTTCGGGCCGCGTTCCGAACGAAACCAATTATGCCATCATGAAATTTACCCGGGCGGTGGTGAAAACCAACAATGTCGATCACTGTGCCCGTACTTGACACGCTCCCACCGTCGCCGGTCTGGCGGCAGCATTTGGCAGCGGTGCCATGACGAATTCCATTCGCGAACTGGAAGACGCCAAGGTGATTTTTGTGATCGGTTCGAACACAACGGAGGCACACCCCGTCATTTCTTACTATATCAAACGTGCGGTGAAAAAAGGTGCGATTTTGATTGTCAATGATCCGCGCCGGATCGATCTCACCGAATGGGCGACAATCCACGTGCAGCACAAACCGGGGACGGATATCGCCTACATAAACGGTTTGATGAACGAAATCTTTAAAAACGGCTGGGAAGACAAGGAATATCTCAAGGAACATACGGAGAACCCCGATGAGATCCGCGAATGGGTCAAGGATTATCCTGTAGAAAAGGCGTCCGAGATCTGCGGCGTCCCCGTGGAAACCATGAAAAAGGTAGCAAAAATCCTCGGTGAAGCCAAGGTTACCAGTGTCTGTTACACCCTTGGCATCACGGAGCATATCTGCGGCACCGACAACGTGAAAACCCTGGCCAACCTCCAGATGGTTTTGGGAAACATCGGCTCCTATGCCGGCGGCCTCAATCCCCTCCGCGGTCAGAACAACGTCCAGGGGGCCTGCGATATGGGGGCTCTGCCGAATGTTTACCAGACTTATCAGGCGGTCGACAACCCCGCGGTCAGGGAAAAATTCGAAAAAGACTGGGGTGTCACAGGACTGTCCGAGAAACCCGGTTACAAAATGCCGACCATGCTGCATAAAGCTTTGGACGGAGGGACCAAGATTCTCTACTGCATCGGCGACAACACCGTGCAGACAGAACCCCACATTGCCCATACGATCAAGGAAATCGAGGCGCTGGAATTCTTCGTCTGCGTCGATATATTCCCGACCATCACCACAGCTTATGCGGATGTTATCCTGCCGGATTGCGCGTGGGGTGAGGTGGACGGCACCTTCACCAACACAGAACGCCGGGTCCAGCGGATCCGGAAAGTTCTGGAACCGCCCGGAGATGTTCGTCCCCACTGGTGGGTCCTGCAGGAATTGGCAAAGCGGATCAACGGCTACGACCTGGGCTTTACCTCGGAAGAGGCGGTCTTTGAAGACATGAGGAGAGCGTCCACTTCGTATGCGGGAATCACCTATGAACGCATCGAGGACGTCGGTCTGCAGTGGCCCTGCCCGACCCTCGAGCATCCGGGCACGCCTCTGCTCCACACCTCCGGAAACTTTACCCGCGGGCGGGGATTGTTCCATCACACGGTGCATATTCCTCCGGCGGAAATGCCCGACGCGGAATACCCATTCTGCCTGTCCACCGGCCGCCGTCTGTGGCATTACCATTCGGCAACCCAGACCCGGAACTCCGTCGGATTGGAAGAGCTTTTCCCAGAGGAATTGATGGAAATCAGTCCTGTGGATGCAGAAAGACTGGGCATCAAGACCGGTGATGTTATCAAGGCAACGAGCAGGCGTGGTGAAATCACCCTGAAAGCCTGGGTCACGGACCGTTCCGCCCCCGGCGTATGCTGGTGTGCATTCCACTTTGTGGAAGCATGCGCGAACACGCTGACGATTGATCGCTTTGATCCCGTTACTGAAACCGCGGAATATAAAGTATGCGCCATTAAGATTGAAAAAGTGGCGGATGGTGTGGAACCGGTCAGTTGGGTGCCAAGACAGGCCAGGCCTTAAACAGTCGCCATCCATTGCGTGGAAAGCAAAAATACAAGAGATTATTCATCAGCTTATCTCGCATGTCATGAGGAAAGGATAATGAATATGGATAAAACACGATTGGATCAGATCTTTTCTGATGCCATTGAAAGGGAAATCGAGGCCTATGAGTTTTATCTGGCCGTCAGTCAAAAAGTTACCAATCCGGACGTGAAAAAGACCTTTGCGGAACTGGCACTGGAAGAATTGGGTCACAAGGAACTTCTTGCCCGGTTCAAAAGCGACCCGGTCCTGTTGACGAAAATCAATATTCCTTCTCAGGATTATAAGGTTTCCGAGGCGACGGAATTGCCGAAGTTCGATATCAATATGAAGCCCGCCGATGCGATTGCCCTGGCCATGAAAAAAGAAGAAGAAGCCGTCAGGTTTTACCGGGGTATGGCCGCCATCAGTGAAGATGTAGAGGTGAAAAGTCAGTTCGAATATCTGGCGGGAATGGAGTTGGGCCACAAAACCCGGCTGGAGAATGTATTTATAGGAATCGGCTATCCGGAGGTTTTTTAATTACAGAAGTCTCCTGTTTGATAAGCAAACATAATTTCTCATTTGTAAAAAAGGCGGACTTCATGTCCGCCTTTTTTACCGGGTGTCCCGGAAAAAATCGCTTGTATTAAATGATTTGTTTTTATAATATTTTGCCATTAACAAAATAGTAAGATTTATGCCATGAATAGCATCTAACTATATTATATTCATAAGAAAGGATCAGCTCATGAAAACAGTTAAGGATGTTTTAGAAGCAAAAGGAAACGGTCAGATATGGTCAATTTCTTCCAATGCCTCGGTGTTTGAAGCCGTCAACATGATGGATGAGAAGAACGTGGGGGCGTTGCTGGTGATCGACGGTGGGAAACTGGTCGGCATTATCGCCGAAAGAGATATTGCCCGCAGGCTGGTGCTCAAGGGTAGATCATCCCGGGATACGATCGTTAAGGATATCATGACATCCGATCTGTACGGTGTATCATCGGATACGGCGATTGAAAAATGCCTGATGCTGATGACGGAAAAAAGAGTCCGCCATCTGCCCGTTTTCGAAAACGATCACCTGGTCGGCGTCATCTCGATCGGCAATATCGTCAAGTCCGTCATTATAAAACAGGACAGCATTATCGAAAATCTGCAGGATTACATTCTGGGCAA
>CAZTYA010000146.1:0-5538 GCA_964617255.1 uncultured Syntrophales bacterium | reverse complement strand
GCTCGTTGGGCTCATAACCCAAAGGTCACAGGTTCGAATCCTGTCCCCGCTACCAAATAAATACAGGCAGTTAGGTGAAATTACCGGCTGCCTGTTTTGTTTCATGAATGGTCTACGAAAATTATGATTGTTAGTTGATAAAAAAACGTTAACATTATAAAAAATCAAACCGTGAATTAATCTTTTGGAGAATACATTGCGTAAAATTCTCGTAACCGGCGCGGCTGGGTTTATCGGTTTTCATCTTTCAAAACGGCTGCTTGGCGAGGGCCGGGAAGTCATCGGACTCGACAATGTGAACGATTATTACGACGTGTCCCTGAAAGAAGCACGCCTGGCCATCCTTGAGAAGGAGGCGGATTTCCGCTTCTACCGGGCGGATCTGGCCGACCGGACCAGCGTGGAGACGGTTTTCGCGAAGGAAAAGCCCGAGGTCGTCGTCAACCTCGCCGCTCAGGCCGGTGTCCGCTATTCGATCACCAATCCCAGGGTTTACATTGACAGCAATCTGGTCGGGTTCATTAATATCCTGGAGGGTTGCCGCCACCACCAAGTAAAGCACCTGGTCTTCGCGTCATCCAGCTCCGTTTACGGAGCCAACACGAAAATGCCCTTTTCCATCCATGACAATGTGGACCACCCGGTCAGCCTCTACGCCGCGACAAAAAAAGCCAACGAACTCATGGCACACACCTATGCTTGCCTCTACGGCTTCCCCTGCACGGGGCTCCGCTTCTTTACGGTTTATGGTCCCTGGGGCCGCCCCGATATGGCCCTGTTTCTTTTCACCAAAGCCATTTTGGAAGATCGTCCGATCGATGTCTTCAACGGCGGGAAAATGAAACGGGATTTTACTTATATCGACGACATCATCGAAGGGGTGGTGCGCGTCGTGGATAAAATCCCTGTGCCGAACGCCGCCTGGACCGGCGAACAGCCGGACCCGGCCAGCAGCTTCGCTCCCTATCGAATATACAATATCGGGAACAATAATCCGGTGCTGCTTATGGATTTTATCGGATATATCGAAGAGTATCTGGGGAAGAAGGCCCAAAAGAATTTCCTGCCCCTGCAGGCGGGCGATGTGCCTGCGTCGTGGGCCGACGTGGACGACCTGATGGCCGACGTGGGTTTTAAGCCCGCAACGCCGGTTGCCGCAGGCATTCAGCGTTTCGTCACTTGGTATCGGGAATATTATGGCCGGTGATTTTAGTAAAATCCTTTGCGGATAAGGCCCAACAATCACCGTTCAATACCCTGTAAGAGGAAACACAATAACGTTCCCTCCCCATCTAGCAGCCAAACCAACCACAATTGTTTTCTGTCCTTGTCTGGGGAGGTTCAGAGTGGAGTGCAAACGGGTAACATCGTTGCCAAAACGAACCGGGTACAGGGTTTACACTTTCATGCGCTTGTGTTATTGCGAAGCGCATTCATAACGAGAAATTTTAACAATAAGGACATGCAAGGAGATTTTCATGAGTAAGAACGTCGGTGTGATCGGGTTGGGTTATGTGGGTTTGCCGCTCTTACGGGAGTTTCTGGAAAAGGGTTTTCGGGCCATCGGCTTCGATATCGATCCGGCAAAAGTCGACAGTCTGAACCGCGGCAAGAGTTACATCCGCCATATTCCGGACAAGCTGATTCAATCCTGGGTAGACAACGACCGCTTTCTGGCCACGACCGACTTTACGAAACTCAAGGACGTCGATGCGATTCTCATCTGTGTACCCACGCCCCTGGACCATCACGAGCAGCCTGATCTGTCCTTTGTCGTCGGTACCTGCGAGACCATTGCCAAAAATTTGAGAAAGGATCATCTGGTCGTTCTGGAAAGCACCACCTATCCCGGCACGACCGATGAAGTCATGAAGCCGATTCTGGAGCAATCGGGGTTGAAAGCCGGCGTTGATTTCTGCCTGGCCTTTTCGCCCGAACGTGAAGATCCGGGTAATCCCTCCTTTTCAACAGCGAAGATCCCCAAGGTGGTCGGCGGTTATACCCCGGGTTGTCTCCAGCGGGCCATCGAACTCTATCAGGAGATCGTGGAAGTGGTGCCGGTTTCTTCAACCGCTGTCGCGGAAGCGTCGAAGATTCTTGAAAACACGTACCGCGCAGTCAATATCGCCTTGGTGAACGAACTTAAAATGCTCTTTGACCGGATGGGCATCGATGTCTGGGAAGTCATCCGGGCAGCCTCGACCAAACCCTTCGGCTTCCAGGCATTCTATCCCGGTCCAGGGCTTGGCGGGCACTGTATTCCGATCGACCCCTTCTATCTTACCTGGAAGGCCAAAGAATATGGTTTTCACACAAGGTTCATAGAACTGGCGGGCGATATCAATACCCAACAGCCCTACTATGTTATCGAGCGTCTGATCCGGGCCATGAATTACAGTCGACTCTCCATTGTCGATGCGAAAATCCTCGTGGTCGGATTGTCCTACAAGCCCAACGTGGACGACATGCGGGAGAGCCCGTCCCTGAAAATCATGGAGCTCTTGCTGAAGGAGCAGGCGAAGGTCGATTATCACGATCCGTATTTCCCGTCCGTGCCGCCAACCCGCAAGGGTGAATTCAAGATGGATTCGATCAATCTGGCAAAAATCGAAGACAACTATTATGACGCGGCGGTGATTGTTACGGACCATGCCAATGTCGATTACACGCAGGTGCTGCAAAAGGCCAAAATCGTTCTCGATACGCGCAATGTCATCAAGCGCCTGGGGCTGCAGTCGGAAAAACTCTGGACGGCGTAAATACAGGTTGAAATGCGCATTTTCACGTTCTGGATTTATTAACGTGCAGCCGATGCAATATTAAATGGCAGGAGTTAACCGCATCTTGTCATTGCCAAAAAGAGCAATATGCCCCGGAATCCATTTTGAGGTCATTCTGAACGAAGTGAAGAATCTAGTTGAAAGCGTTTTATAAGGAAGAGATTCTTCGGCTGACAACTCAGAATGACATTGCGAGACGCCTTGCGTCTGGTTCCGGGAAAAGGTCCGGAACGGCAGAAGAGAATCATATCACTGCGTAAAAATTTCTAACCGGGGGAAAGCACTTCTGAATTCAGCGGTTTATTCGAAATATTTAATCCATAACAGGAGAAAAAGATCCATGTTCAAAAAACGCTTGGCAGTATTGTTGGCCCTTCTTTTGGCGCTCAGCTTTGTCTTGGGCTGCGGCGGACCGGAAGAGAAAAAAATGAAATTCTTCAACAAGGGCAAGGCCCTCTATGAAAAAGGCGACTATGTCAAATCCGCCCTGGAATTCAAAAACGACGTCCAGATAGATCCGAAATTTGTAGACGGCTACTACATGCTGGGGAAAGTTTCTCTGGCGCAGCGGGATTTCCAGAAGGCCTTCGGCCATTTCAACAAAGCGGTGGAACTCAATTCACGGCACTGGCAAGCCCAGGTCGAACTGGGGAAGCTGTATCTGCTTGCCCGTGCTCCGGATCGCGCACTGGAGACCGCCGAACTGATTCTCAAGGGCGATCCCAAAAACGTGGATGCCATGCTCATCAAGGGGGCCGTCTATGTCGGGAAAAGAGAAAACGATCAGGCGGAGCAGTATCTCGACGGTCTGATTCAGCAGGGAATCAACCACTTCGATGTTTACCGGTTGCTGGCGGCGGTACACATGGCCAGGCAGGACTGGCAGGGCGTGGAAAGCACCCTGCAGCGTGGTATCCAGGCGAATCCGAAGTCGCCGGAACTCTATGTCTCCCTGGCGGAACTCTACGCCATGGGCAAGCGCATGCCCGATGCCCTGGCGGCGATGCAGAAAGTCGTCGAACTGGATCCGAAAAACAGCCGGTACAGACTGATCCTGGCCAACCTGTACTGGGCAGTGGGCGACGGCCAGAAAGCAACGGATACGGTTAAAGCCATGATCGCCGTCGACCCCAAAAACGATGACCAGCGGATCCAGGCGGCGGGATTCTACCTTTCCAAAAGCCGGGTCCCGGAAGCTGAAGCACTGCTCAAGGAAGGTTTGCAGCAGAACAGCAAGAGCTACAAATTGCGCTTTATCCTGGCCGACCTCTACATCAATACGGGCCGTGCAAAAGAAGCGGAAACGATGCTGAAAGAATGCCTGGGATTGGACCGCGATTCGTCCAAGCCGGAAATCATTCAGGCGAAAAACGGACTGGCCCGGCTGGCGCTGATGCAGAAGGATCTGGACGGGGCAAAAAAATATGTCGACGAAGTGCTGAAAGATAATCCCAAGGATGTGGAAGTCCACTTCATCAAGGGGAGCATCCACCTGGCCAGGGGTGAGGGGGCCGGCGCCGTTCCGGAATTTCAGACCGTGGTGAACGAGCTGCCGAATGCGATCAGCGGCTACGTCAAGCTGGCCGAGGCCTATGCCGTGAACAAGCAGATGAATCTGGCGGTGGACACCCTCTTAAAAGCCCTGAAGATTGACCCCGCATCGAAAGAAGCCTTACGGGCTTTGAGCCGGATTTATGTTTTGCAGAAGGATTTTCGCGCTGCCGAAAATCAGATTCGCAAAGCCCTGGAGAAGCATCCGGACGATCTGGACCTTCACGCCGACCTGGGCGATCTGTATGTGGTGATGAAGGATTACCGGCGGGCGGAAAGTGAATACACGGAAATCCGGAAAAAGGCGCCGGAAAGAACGTTCGGCTACATGAAGCTGGCCGAACTTTATGTGGGCCAGGGGAAATGGGCCCTGGCACAGGATCAGCTTGAGCAGGCCGTCAAAATCGAACCGCACAATGCGCCGGCGTATATTCATCTGGTGCGTGCCTATGTTGAACAGAAGAAATTCGCCGAGGCGATCGCCCTCTGTGAATCCCGCATCAAAATCAACCCGCAGGATGCCCTGTCGTATAATCTCCTAGGTCAGGTCAATGCCATGAAGCAGGATATCAAAAAAGCGGAGGAGTCCTTCCAGAAGGCTTCATCGTTGCAGCCGTCCTGGGTTGAACCCTTGAATAACCTGGCCGGCATGTATATGGCTACCGGCCAGAAAGAACGAGCGATTCAGAAATATGAAGAGTCGCTGAAGAAAAACCCAGAGAATTTAGTGGCATATCTGTCCATGGGCCAGATTTATGAGCAGACCGGGGAATATAAGAAAGCGATTGCGGTCTATGAGCGGCTGCTGGCGAAAAAGGCGGATTTATGGGTGGGGGTAAACAACCTGGCCTTTCTGCTGGCCGATCACGGGGCAACCAAGGCGGAACTGCAGCGGGCCCTTACGCTGGCAAAGAGCGCTTATACCGTTTATCCGGATGATCCCGGGGTGCTCGATACCGTCGGCTGGGCTTCCTATAAAAACGGGGACCTGAAATCCGCGTCGGACTTCATCGGCCGGGCTTACGCGAAGGCGCCGGATTCGCCCGTTATCAATTATCATTGGGGGCTCGTACTTTATAAGCAAGGGAAAACGGCGGAGGCGAAAGGCAAGTTCAAGAAGGCCGCCGACGCAAAAGAGACCTTTTACGGAAAGGACGAGGCCCGAAGGCTGTCGGGCAACTTTAAGTAAAACGGCTTAAAAAATTGG
>CAZTYA010000145.1:0-5542 GCA_964617255.1 uncultured Syntrophales bacterium | reverse complement strand
GCAGGGAGAAATCTTTAAGTTAAGTTATTTCAACCTATTAAGATTTCTCGCATGCGCTCGAAATAACCTTTTTTGTAATGATGACACAGCCTCCAGGCCCGAAACGACATGGCTGAGTAAGGCAGGGGTTTCAGCAGAAAGGCCGAATTTCCCTGATATCGACCTGACCTTCCAGGGCGGCGACAACCGCTTCCTGCTGTTCCCGGGGAAAGCGCAGGCAGACGCCGCAGTCGGAGCTGATGTGCTTGGGCACAGGGATGAGTTTGATGGTAAGCCCTGCCGCTTTCAGCAGTTTTTCCGCTTTCATGGCATGGGTGACACTGTGGAACAGAACAACATCACAGTCTTCCGGTTGGTCCATATTCGATTGACTATCCTTATAATGATCTTTACGGTGCGATAATACGGCCCGCTTTGCTCATGGTTTCGGCGATGTCGTACATGTTTGAGATCGATCCTACAGCAACATCCTTGGTAATGCTGAAGAAATTGACGCAGGTGCCGCAGACCAAAAACTTCACACCTTTTTCCTCCAGTTCCTTCAGATCGTCCAGCACATCCGATTCTTTCACGGTCAGTTTGACGCCGGTATTGAAGAAGATCATGGTTGCCGGCAGGGGGTCAAGAGAAAGTACCGTGTGGATGAAACTGCGCATAAGAATATAACCCAGCTCATCGCTGCCTCGCCCCATGCGGTTTTCCCCGATGGCGATCACGAGGGGACCTGTTGCCGGCGCGGCCAATGCCGCTTCTACGGCCAGAGAACAGGCGTTCGGCTCCTCTGCGGAGGTTTTCTTGAGATCCAGACGAAAAGTTTTTGCTTCCGGCTGATCGACATCAACGCTGCAGCCCAGGTTTGTTCCCAGGCGCTTCACATTTTCCACGGCAATATCGTTATCGACGAGAATAACGACTTCGTTCTCTGTTTCCAGGGCCTTTTTTGTCAAAATGACCGGTTGCGGACAGGCCAGACCCCGCGCGTCAATTTGTTTTGCCATTGTTTTGCCTCCTGTTTCTAAGGACTTTGCAACATTAAATCTCCCCTCACCCGGCGGGAGGGAACGGGAAAGGCACTCGTCGGTCAGATCAGAACGACATATCTTATCGAGATACTCCCCGGCTGATTTCTTCGATCGCTTTGACCGCCTGTTGTACCTGGTCCATTGTATTGTAGTAGCCGAAGCTGAACCGGACCGTTCCCTGGGGGAAGGTGCCTACCGTCCGGTGCGCCAGGGGGGCGCAGTGGAGCCCCGGGCGGCACATGATGCCGTAATCTTCATCTAGGCGCATGGCTGTCTCTGAAGGGACCATGCCGTCGATGTTGAAGGACACCACGGCGGTGCGCTTTTCCGGGGCTTCCGGCCCGTAAAGGTGCACGCCTTTCAGGGCTCCGGTGCCTCCCAGGAAGGCTTGGGTCAGGGCCATCTCCTTTTGCCGGATGGTTTTAATCCCCTGTGTGCGGATAAAGGCAATCCCGGCCCCCAGGCCCGCGAGACCGACGGCGTTTTGGGTTCCCGATTCATATTTGTCGGGCATGAAATCCGGCTGTTCCTCGAACTCCGAGCGGCTGCCTGTGCCGCCCATCATGAGCGGGGCGATTTTTTCGTCAAGACCCTTGCGGATATAAAGCCCGCCCGTCCCCTGGGGACCGAAGAGGGACTTATGGCCCGTAAAAGCCAGCAGGTCAATATTCATCGTTTCAACGTTGAGGGGCAGCGCTCCCGCTGTCTGGGCCGCGTCAACCAGGAGTGGAATGCCGTGGCGCCGGGCGATTTCACCCACCTGCTGAACCGGCATGAGGGTGCCCGTAATATTGCTGGCGTGAATCACGACAATCAATCTGGTTTTGGGCTGAATGGACGCTTCCACATCATCCGGATTTAAGGTGCCATCGGTTTGGCAGGGGACAACCGACAAGGTGACCCCGCGGGCTTCCATAGCACGCAGGGGCCGCATGACGGAGTTATGCTCCATGCCTGTTGTGATGCAATGGTCGCCGGGTTTCAGGAGTCCTTGAATGGCAATATTCAATCCTTCCGTTGCGTTTTTTGTAAAGGCGATGCGGAATGGGTCGTCGATGCCGAAAAGGTCCGCCGCCGCTTCCCTTGTGTCGTAAACGATGCGGGCAGCCTCGATGGACAGCCGGTGGGCGGACCGGCCGGGGCTTCCCCCCACTTCTTCCTGATAGCGGGTCATGGCCTGGAGAATGTCCGGCGGTTTAGGCCAGGTTGTGGCGGCATTATCAAAATAGAGGATATCCATAGGTGTTCCGATATATTAAAATTTATTATTATTTTCTAATCTTCGTGCCGACTTCTGTCAAATAGCTTAAAGCTATGATGAAAGCATTTGTATTCAAATAAGGAATGAAACATTCCGGCATACAACGGCGGCCATTTAATCCGAGGTTGCGAAAAAAGGTCAAGCGTGTAAAATAAAAACGGCAAGCTAAGGGAAAAGGGAGCCGGAAAATGGGAACTTTTATCCAGGTCGTTACAACGACAGACAGCCGGGAGGCGGCAGAGCGGATTGCCCGGTCTCTGGTACATCAGCATCTTGCGGCCTGCGTCCAGATCGACGGTCCCCTGACGAGCATTTACCATTGGCAGGGGCATGTAGAGGAGGCCGAAGAATGGCGTCTCACGGTCAAGAGCCGGACTGATTTATTTGAAGAGATCGTTTCAGCCATCCGGGAGATTCACGCCTATGACGTGCCTGAGATTGTCGCGACACAGATCGATCTTCTGGACAAGGCCTATCGGCAATGGCTGGAGGAAGAAACCCTGTCTGCCGGGAGGGACTTATGATCCTGGTCGGCGATGTAGGTGGGACAAAAACCCGCCTGGCGATTTTTTCCAGTGCCGAGGGTTTGTTAAAGGAGCCTCGGTTCCAGGCGGTTTTCCCGAGTGGGAAATACGACAGCCTCGAGAGCATGGTGCGGGAATTCATGTCCGGTACCGTTCAGACAGTGAAAGGCGCCGTTTTCGGGGTAGCCGGTCCGGTAGTCGATGGGAAAGCCCTGTTATCGAATCTGCCCTGGCACCTTGATGCAGAACATCTGCAGGAGACCTTGGGCCTCCCATCGGTGATGCTGGTGAACGATGTGCTGGCCATGGCGGCGGCGATCCGTCATCTGGGAGAAGGGGCGATCCTGACGCTTCAGGCGGGGCAGGCGGATTCGCACGGGAATGTGGCGGTGATTGCCCCGGGAACGGGGCTTGGCGAAGCCTTCCTTACCCGCGGCGGCGCTCGGTGGCGGGCTCATGCCACCGAAGGGGGGCACACGGACTTTGCACCCCGCAATGAGGAAGAACTGGCTCTCTGGAAATATGTCATCGCGGGAAGGCAACGGGTTTCTTGTGAGCGGGTTTGTTCGGGTCCGGGAATCGGTAGAATATATCGGTATTTACAAGGAGTTAGCAGGGAAGCGTTGTCGGCCGAGGACTTGACGACGCCGTCCGGCACGGTTGATTTTGTCCCCCGGATTGTGGAGGCCGCCACGCGGCGGGATGATCCCTGTCCACTCTGCATGAAAACCCTGCGTCTTTATGCGTCAATCCTTGGGGCCGAGGCGGGAAACCTCGCCCTGAAGGTCATGGCGACGGGTGGCGTATACCTGGGTGGCGGCATTCCACCACGGATTGTGCCATTTCTGCAGGAAGAGGGATTTCTCCAGTCCTTTAAGGAGAAGGGACGCATGTCCAAACTCATGGAGGACATGCCGGTCCATGTCATTCTGGATCCACGAGCCCCTCTTTCAGGCGCGGCCTGTCTGTATTGGGAAAAAGAAGACACATAAAGTGCTTTCTGGTCGAGACGATAGACGTTTATGTAACGTCATGATCAAGTTTTTCCAGCGACGGCTATAACGCAGTATTATCATCACGATGTCCGGGGAGTATTCAAGGAGTGACAATTTTCTTATGAAGATCATTTTTGCCACCGATGTTCACGGCTTTTTTGAAAGGGTGAAAATTCTTTTGGATGGAACCGCGGCGGACGTCTACGTCATTGCCGGGGATCTGATCGATATCCCCTTTTACACCATGACCACAGCCATGAACTATCACGAACTCCAAACCTTTTTCTACAGCCTCCGTCGAAAGATGGAGCGGGAGGATCTCTTCATCGAGGATTTTGTCGACAGCCTCCTGGATGCCTCGGAAACGACTGACGATGTCCGGGCGAAGGGTGAGAAGTACCAGGCGTACACCGACCGGGCGCGCCGGGTGATGCGCCAGAAATACCGGGTCCTGGAGAACATGATGTCCTTCAAACCGGGGGCAAAGGTGTACAGTCTTCCGGGGAACTATGACATGAACCTGAAGTTTACCGCCCTCCATAACCGGGACCTGCACCTGCACGCCTATGATATCGGCGGGCTGAAACTTGCCGGATACGGGGGGGCCGACCTCTGGACGCCGGGGGTGCCCGAGAAATACGTCATCCGTCACAACGCCGGGATCGGCGTCGATGTTGAAAAGAATGAGATGTACCAGTTCTTCAAGGCCAATGCACCGGATATCATCGCGGTCCACCAGCCCGCCCACGGCATCCGGGACCGGGTGACGACCTACGGGACCTCCGGTTCGCCGTCGCTGCGCGCCTATTGCGACTCCCATGATGTCCTGCTCTGCCTGTTTGGTCATGTCCACAACGAGTGGGGGCTTCAGGAGGCCCAGGGGACGGTTTATCTGAATCCTTCAATCTTCGGCGAAGTCACGGAGCTTTCCGGTCGGGTTGCCGAGGGGGGCTTCTTCTATGAGATCGAACTGGATGGGCGAACAGTCGAGCATATCAGTTACAAAAAGCTCGTGGAAGAACGCATATACGATATTGCCGATTATGTCCGGGAGAAGGGCCAATGGCAGGAGCGGATTCTCGATCCGGAACGTTATGCGGCGCATAAGATGGGTAAAAACTATGACGCCCGAATGGAGAAATACTCTCACATCCCTGAATTTGAATTGTACAATGAGATCAAGAATTTCTACCGTTCATTCCAGACGATAGAGACGGATGAGCGTCTGGAGCAGTTGGAGGAGGTGGCCCTGCGGTTCGACGAGAAAATTCAGCAGGACATCGCCATGGACGTTATGGGATCCGTGAACATGGGTCTGTCCCAGTTGGGCTCCGATATCGACTTTGTGCTCTATGTCCGCTGTGTCGGCGGCTGTGACCAGGAATTCCACCACTGCGACCGCTACCAGGAAGCGATGCGGTCCATCAAGGAGATTATCGGCGGCGAATACGACTTCCAGATCATGGACTGCATCAACCTGAACATTGTCGAGCAGGCCATCCGGGAGAAGGATTACGAGTCCGATATCCTTCAGCGGTTTGTTGCCTACCGGGCCATCTGCAGACCGATCAACTACCGCGCCCTGGCGCCCATCGAGAATATGCTTAACCGGGACATGGAATTCCGGCGTGAACTGGAGGGCAGCATCCGGTCGTTCCTGCAGATCTTCATCAACACGTCCCAGCATACCCGTTCCTTCGAAAAGTACGAGAAGCGCTTGAAACAATTGGGGATCAAACT
>CAZTYA010000144.1:0-5564 GCA_964617255.1 uncultured Syntrophales bacterium | reverse complement strand
CGGTTCATCATGCCGACGATTTCCTTGTTCACGGACCCCACGAGAACCATTTCCACGATACTCATCGTTTCTGCGTCCGTCACGCGCATCCCCTGGATAAACTGGGAATCCTTCCCCACTTTCTTCAGAAAGCTTCCGATCTGAGGCCCGCCGCCGTGCACGACCACGGGGTGTATGCCGATGTACTTCATCAGCACCAGATCCCGGGCAAAACTGTCCTTCAGAACGTCGTCAACCATGGCATGGCCGCCGTACTTGACCACGACGGTTTTATTATAAAAACGCCGGATATAGGGAAGCGCCTCCAGCAGAATGTCGGCCCGCTCCATTGATATTTCAACATTATTCATCGTTTCCCCTCCCATGGATTAAATATCCGTATTACGAGATATATTAAAGAATATAGCGGCTTAAATCCTCATCCTCGATAATATCGCCCAGCTTTTCGCCGACATAGTTATCGTCAATGACAATCTCTTTTTCTTCCAAGTCAGGGGCGTCGAAAGAGATGTCTTCCAGCAGGGTTTCCATGATTGTGTAAAGACGTCTGGCCCCGATATTTTCCGTGCGCTCGTTCACCAGGGCGGCATATTCCGCAATTTCGGCAATGGCCTCGTCCGTAAAAGAAAGCTCGATATCTTCCGTTGCCAGCATCTCAACATACTGCTTGATCAGGGCGTTATTCGGTTCCTTGAGGATCCGGATAAATTCCTCTTTGCCGAGCGAATTCAGTTCGACGCGAATGGGAAAGCGCCCCTGCAATTCCGGAATCAGATCGGAGGGCTTGGACCCGCTGAAGGCACCGGCGGCGATGAAGAGGATATGATCGGTTTTCACCATCCCATATTTCGTATTAACCGTCGATCCCTCGACGATGGGCAGCAGGTCGCGCTGCACCCCCTCGCGTGATACATCGGGTCCCTGGGCGTTATCGGCGCCGACAATCTTGTCGATCTCATCCAGAAAGATGATCCCCGACTGCTCCACCCGGTCCAGGGCAAGACGGGTTACCTTCTCCATATCAACCAGACGCTGGGCTTCTTCCTCCTCCAGGATTTCCATCGCCTCCGGGACCTTCATGCGCACCTTTTTCTTTTTCTGAGGGAAGAGGTTTCCGAACATCTCCTTGATGTTCAGTCCCATGTCCTCGACTCCTGATGATGAAAATACTTCGATCATCGGTCCCTGACGTACCTCGTTGGTTTCAATATCCACCATCCGGTTATCGAGACGCCCTTCGCGCAGCAGTTTCCTTAGTTTTTCCCGCGTGGTATCCGATATGGGCACGGATTCCGCCGTGCTGTAGTCCTGCGCTTCCTGGACATCCATGACGGCGCCTTCCTGCTTCTCCGGTTGCCGCAGCGGCAAAAGAATGTCGAGAATAAGCTCTTCTGCATTTTCGGCGGCTTTGGCCCTGACCTTCTCCTGTTCCTCCGAACGGACCATATTGATGGTCAACTCCACCAGATCACGAATCATGGATTCGACATCCCGTCCGACATAGCCCACTTCGGTAAATTTCGACGCCTCAACCTTCAAAAATGGCGAATTGTCCAGTTTCGCCAGTCGACGGGCAATTTCCGTCTTGCCGACACCGGTCGGACCGATCATGATAATATTTTTGGGGGAAATCTCCTCCGCCAGGTCTTCCCGTACGTTCTGACGTCGCCAGCGATTGCGCAAAGCGATCGCTACCGCCCGTTTTGCCTCCCCCTGGCCGATGATATGCTGATCCAGCTTTTCCACGATCATCCGCGGTGTTAATTCATTTGACGACATATTTTATCTAACCTTTTAATCCTTTCATCCTGCTTTTGGTTCCCTTGCCATTCTGAGGCGGTTCCTCAGACAGATCAAGTTCCTCAAGGGTGATCTTATCGTTTGTGTAAATACAGATTTCCGAAGCGATTTGCATGGACGCCAGGGCGATTTCCGACGCCGACAGCTCCGAGTGCCTCACCAGGGCCCTTGCCGCCGCCAGGGCATAGGGACCGCCGGAACCGATGGCCATGACTTCGTCGTCCGATTCGATGACATCGCCGTTGCCGGAAATAATAAGGAAATGGTCCCTGCTGACGGCGATCATCAGTGCCTCCAGGTGACGCAGCACCCGATCCGTACGCCAGTCTTTCGTCAATTCAACGGACGCCCGCAGGAGATTGCCGTTGTACTGTTCCAGCTTCTGATCGAAGCGGTCAAACAGCGTAAAGGCGTCCGCCGTGGCGCCGGCAAATCCGACGATGACCTGGTCGTTATAAAGACGGCGTACCTTCCGTGCACCGTGTTTCAAAATCGTCACATCAAATGTGACCTGACCGTCACCGGCGACGGTGACTTTGCCCTGTCTGCGCACGGCTAAGATCGTTGTTCCCTTGATATGCATCTTTTAATACTCCCTCTTGTTTTCACGGCGTTCAGGCCTCACCCTTGTTCTTTCCCCTGGAACGGGGGTGGGCCATGTCGTAGGTTTCCATGAGCTTTGCCATGCTCACGGATGTGTATTTTTGTGTCGTGGAGAGGCTTTCATGTCCCAGCATTTCCTGAATCGCCCGCAGATCCGCCCCCCCGTCCAGCAGGTGTGTCGCAAAGGTATGGCGCAACACATGGGGGCTGATTTTGCGATTGATGCCGCCTGAAACGGTCAACTTGTCCACAATTCGCGATATCGTTCTCGGGTTCAGGCGTTCGCCTTTTTTGTTGGTAAAAAACGGCGCCCCTTGTCCGAACGAATTCGATGGGGCGGCTTCCACTCGCCCCCGCTCCCGATATGCCATCATGGATTTCAGGGCCTGCTCCCCCACCGGAACCACTCTTTCTTTTTTCCCTTTTCCCCGGACCTTGATCAGGGCCTGCTTAAAATCGATATCGCTGCAGTTCAGACCGATCAATTCAGCCCGGCGTATGCCGGACGTATATAAAAGTTCAAGCATCGCCTTGTTGCGTAACCCTGCAGGGTCATCGGAACATGATTTTTCCAATATGCTGAATACCTCGTCCACTGTCAAGAACACCGGGATATATTTTTCCTTTTTCGGGGTCTGAATATACGCGGCCGGATTTCTTTCCAGATAACCTTTTTTCACCAGATACTTAAAGAACGACTTCAGGGCTGCGATCTTTCTGCCGATCGACGTCTTTTTCAATTTATCCCGATGCAGCTGGCCGAGATATTTTCTGATACCGACGGGATCGACATCGATCAGTTGTTCCTGATCACCCCTTTCTACAGACCACCGGTTTTGCTCTAAAAAAGCGGCAAACTGTACCAGATCGGAGCGGTAACTCTCCTTTGTATGCGGGGAATAACCTTTCTCGAGATCGATATATTTTATAAACTCATCAATTTCCTGTTGCAGCATGGTGATCGAATTCCGGAGGGCCCATCCGGATCAAAAAACACTTCGCCTTCCCTTCAAAAAACAAGAACCGCGAAAGCAGGGGCTGCGCTGCTCTCGCGGACCTCACCGAACGATTGATGATAACGCTACATTTTATACTTACCGAAATTCTCGTTGGGTAAATTTTCCAGAAATTCTTTCAGCTTCTCATCCGTTAACTTATCCTTCTCCAGCAAGTTGACTTCAAAATCAATATTCCTTGATTTCTCGATAACCTTTTCCTCAATAAAAATCGGTGAACCGACCCGCAAGGCCAGGGCAATGGCATCGCTCGGCCGGGCATCAACCGTAAAGACCTGTCCGTCCTTTTCCAGGAAGATGCTGGCAAAAAACGTGTTGTTCCGGAGATCCTGAATTTCGATGCGCACGAGTGTCACCTGCAGCGTCGCTAAAACATCCTTGAGAAGATCATGCGTCATCGGCCGTGAAAACTTGACCTTTTCCAACTCCGTGGCAATCGCACTCGCTTCAAAGATACCAATCCAGATGGGAATGGCCTTTTTCTCCTGCAAATCCTTCAGGATCACGATCGGTGTGCCCGTAATGGGGTCAATGGTCAGACCGGAAACCTTCATCTCAATAAACATATCTATCCCTCTTTGACCTCAAGCTGCTCCCCATGAAGTGAATGAAGATAGGCCTCGGTTATCCTGACCGGAACGATCTTTCCGATCAGGGACAGCGCACCCGGATAGTTGACGATCCGGTTGGTCGGCGTTCTTCCTGAAATCTCGGCCCTGGAGTTTTTGCTGTATCCTTCAGCTAAAACCGGAACATCCCGCCCCACCATGGCCATGTTCTTTTCCAGGGTATGCTCATCCTGGAGGGCCTGGAGAAATCTCAATCTTTCCTTTTTATGACAATCCGGAACCTTGTCCTTGTATGCCAGGGCCGCGGTACCCTCACGCTCCGAATACCGGAAGGAAAAAAGCCCGTCGAATTTTACGTCCCGCATCAAAGCCAGTGTCTGTTCAAAATCCGTCTCCGACTCCCCGGGGAAACCGACGATGACATCGGAGGTGATACTGATGCCGGGACAGGCCGAACGCAGTTTTTCCACCTTATCGATGTAATCCGCCCGGGTATAGCGACGGTTCATTCTTCTCAGTATTTGGTCCGACCCCGACTGCACCGGCAGATGAATGTGTTCGCAAAGCTTGGGAACGGAACCAAAACAGGCGATCAGTTCATCCGATAAATCCTTGGGATGGGATGTGGTAAAGCGTATCCGCCGGATCCCATCGATCCGGTCAATCTCCTTTAAGAGTTTCGGAAAATTCCAGCCATTTGCAAGGGTCGAGCCGTAGGAGTTCACGTTTTGACCCAACAGCGTGACTTCCTGAATGCCTTGTACCGCAAGAGCCCGGATCTCTTGGATAATCGCCTCCGGTTGCCTGCTTTCTTCGCGTCCTCGAACATAAGGAACAATACAAAAAGAGCAAAAATTATTGCATCCCTGCATGATCGTCACAAAGGCACTGATTGCGCCCTGGGCAGGCGACGTCGGGAAACCGATGGAAGGAACATGGTCTCGAAATGACGTTTCTACCACAGCGGCACGTCCTGTTCCCGCCTTGACGAGAAGATCGGGAAGGAGATGGTTGTTATGGGTGCCAAAGATCAGGTCAACAAAGGGAGCCCTTTGCAGCAGTTTCTTGCCGAACTGTTGGGCCAGGCAACCGCCGACGCCGATAATCAGATCCGGCTTATCCTTTTTCAACAGCGAGAAGCGCCCCAGCTGGCTGTAAACCTTCTGGTCGGCTTTTTCCCGGATGCTGCAGGTGTTGACGAGGATGACATCCGCCTTGGACGCGCGATCCGTTTCAACGTAACCGTGGGGCTTCAAAAGGGCCACGATCTGTTCCGAATCGTGGACATTCATCTGACAACCGAATGTCTGTATATAAAGTTTCTTGATCGCCAACTGCCGAATTATCCTGAATGCTTGTTCCTTGGCTGTCCAATAATATGTCCCCCGGCGATAGTCAACTGATTTTTTAGGCAATTTATTCTGCGCTCTCAGGCCTTTCCCCGCATTCTTCTCCAGATGCGCCGCTTTACCTCATAAAGGATTACGGTCACGGGTTGGCTTGACAGGGACCGAGATTTCATCGAAAAACATTGACGGCTTGAAAAGAGTCGTTAAATTCTATACAGAAATAACCA
>CAZTYA010000143.1:0-5645 GCA_964617255.1 uncultured Syntrophales bacterium | reverse complement strand
TAATAGGAAACCATAAAAAAAGCCCCCGAAAAGTAGTTCGATGCTTCCGGGGGCTTTTTATTCGATGATCTATTTTAAATCATAATTCGAGCTGTTCGAATTCCCAGCTCACCTGGGCGCTCAGGTAATCGGCGCCGTTGGTATAACGGATCTCCGAATCGGCAATCTCCGCCGCCCGGAGCGTCCCTTTCCCGGCGGTCAATTCTGTGAACTGAGGACGGGTTGCCGCTTTCAGTTTTTCTGAAATCTCGGCTTCGGGAATTTTATCAAATATCGTCGGATAATTTGTCTTCAAGACTTCAGCAAAACGGTTCAGGCGACGTTCACCGGACAAAAATGTTCCCGCCCGCTCGCCGGAAACCTTGAGCGGCAGAATCAGATCCGCCTTTTCCGCCGTCGGCGTCAGGAATGCGTCTGCCACGACGATGAAATCCGCTTTCCCTACGATCTCATCCGCCACCATCTCGTTGACGGCGCAACCTGTGGGATCTTCGGCGAGGATGAACAGGCCCTTCCGAGCCGCCATCTCATCAATAAAGCCCATTTCCGCAAGTCCCTGTGCATTCGCCGTCAGCGGAAGCTCCAGGATCGGACATTTCTTAAGGAGGGCCAGGTTGGCCGCCCACTGGGCCGCGGCGGCGCCGGCTTTACAGGAAACCACGATGACAGGACGCTTCGCCTGGTTCAAAGCCGCCAGCATGCTGTCATCCTCGGCGCAGCCCTCTATCTTGAGGCCCTTGAACAAGGCTTTCACGTCTGCCGTCTTGATCGCTTTGGACACCGTCTTACAAACACCCGCCAGGGTCGCCGCGACGGAATCACTCACATCAAACTCGTCGAAGGCAAAACCCAATTTATTCATACCATCCCGACCAATACCGTAAAGCGCGGCACCCTTTGATTTGGCACCCCTGATTTTCACTCCTAATACGGTCATCATGTCGTCATCGTCGAACCCAACCGTCAGAATCATATCGGCGCTATCGACCGTATCATAGCTCCATGGCGACCCCATGACCCCGAAAGTTTTCGCGAGTACCTTTCCGGCCATCAGGGAGTCGGAAGAGAAGGAAGTTTTGAGGGCTCCGCTCATATTCTTGTCG
Organism: uncultured Syntrophales bacterium; assembly: GCA_964617255.1. Classification (GTDB taxonomy): domain Bacteria; phylum Desulfobacterota; class Syntrophia; order Syntrophales; family JAAYKM01; genus JAAYKM01. The sequence goes on along the minus strand of CAZTYA010000143.1, from coordinate 4,542 downwards.
ATGAATGCGTCGATCTGGTTAAGTTCCTCCAGGGTCAGGCGGCCACCCGCATAAACCCCCCAGTCTTTACCGGTTATCCGGCTGACGGCACCCACGAGAATCTTGTGTGCTTCCGCCCAGGAAATGGGCTTCAGCATATCCTTCTCCCGTTTCATAGGTTCCGTAATCCGGGGCAGATTATTGATGTAACGGGTACCGTAACGTCCGTACTTGCACAGGAGCCCCCGATTCGGATCGCCATCCTGTCCTTTGACGGAAACCAGACGTCCGTTCACCGTTGCCAGGTTGAGATGACAACCAAATCCGCCGAAGGTGCAAACTCCGGGCAGTTCGACCGCATCCTCCGGAACGGTTTTGATACCGGGGAACCTTTCATCGAGAGATCCCGTGGGGCAGTTCTGCACACAGGTCCCGCAGGATTCACAGTCCGTTTCCTGTAATGCGACACCAAACGAAGGCTGAACCGTCGTCACATAACCGCGATCCACAAACCCCCAGGCCCCGACATGACGCAGTTCATCACAGGCCCGTACACAGGCCCCGCATAGAATGCACTTGTTCTGGTCTTTCATAATGAAAGGATGTCTCAAATCCGATTCGAAGCGGATCTCTCCTTTCGTTTTGAGGGCCGTCGGTTCCGCACCGACCGCTTTGCCGATCTGGCGCAATTCGCAGTCATACTGTGAGAAGCAACCGCATTCCAGGCATCGCCCGGCATCCCGGCGCAATTCCCGCTCTGTAAATCCCATTTCGCATTCGACGAAACTCTTGATACGCTTCTTCGGATTGAGCATGGGCATCTCGGCACGGGGTTCCGTAGGGAAACGATTCTTCCATTCTTCTTCCAAGGCTTTCAGCTCCTTCAGGGATTTTCCACGCTGTACCGAATAGACACCGGGGATTGGCGTCAATTCCTGACCTTTTAAGAAACGGTCGATCTGGGTGGCGGCATTGCGCCCATCGGCGATACATTCGACCACTGTGCAGGGCCCTCGCATGGCATCGCCGCCGGCGAACACCTCAGGAATATCCGTCTGGAATGTTTCCTCGTTGATCATGAAGGTCGACCACTTGGTCGTACGAACTTTACAGTCGGCACCGATGCAGGAGACATCCGGTTCCTGACCGATCGCCATGATGATCGTATCGGCCTTGATCATGAACTCCGAACCTTTAATCACGACCGGACTGCGACGGCCCGATGCATCTGGTTCACCCAGTTCCATGCGGACCGACTCAATGGCTTCCATTCTCTTTTTTCCGTGAATCTTGACGGGATTGGTCAGGAAATGAAACTGCACCCCTTCCTCTTCCGCATCATGAACTTCGATGGGATCAGCCGGCATTTCCGCACGACTTCTCCGGTAAACGATATAGCAGTTTTTCGCCCCCAGGCGAAGCGATGTCCGAACGGCGTCGATGGCAGTATTCCCACCGCCGACGACGACCACGGTCTCGCCCAGGTCAAACTTCTTGCCGAGTTTCACTTCCCGCAGGAAGTCGATACCCTGATAAACCCCATCCAGTTCCTCGCCGGGAATCCCCATGGACTTGCTCACATGGGCACCGATTGCCAGGAAGACCGCATCAAAGGAACGCCGCAGACCGTCTATCGTGACGTCCCTACCCAATGCCGTATTGTAGAGGAACTCCACCCCCAGGGACTCGATTTCCGCGATTTCCGCATCAAGTTCCTTCTGGGGCAGCCGGTAATCGGGAATGCCGTACCGGGTCATGCCACCCGCTTTCGGCAGCTTCTCGATGATCGTACACTGATGTCCCTGCTGGGCCAGATAATAGGCACAGGACATGCCTGCCGGTCCGGCGCCGATAATGGCCACGGTCTTGCCGCTCGATGGGGCGACGGGGGGGGTGTAACGGGTACCTTTTTCAAAATTTATGTCCGAAATAAACCGTTTAATGAACTTGATCGAAACCGTTTCATCCACCAAATTGCGCCGACACTCCTTCTGGCAGGGCGCGGGACAGACCCGCCCCAGAATACCGGGGAACGGCACCTTCTGTTTGATGAGCTTTTCGGCATCGGGGTATTCACCGTTGGCCGCCAGCCCCACATAACCCTGGATATCGATGCCCGCCGGGCAGGTCAGGTTACAGGGGGCCACGCAATCGGCAAAATGGTTGGAAAAGAGCAGTTCCATATCGAGTTTCCGGAGCCCCTTGATCAGTTCGGTCTCCGTATTAACCACGATCCCGTCGAAAACGGGCGCTGCACAGGCCACCACAGGATATCTCGCTTTATCCTGTTCAACGAGACAGATCCGGCAGCTGCCGAAAGGATCAATCTGCGCGCGCTCACAGAGAACGGGAATACCGATCCCGTTACGCTTGGCGACGTCGCGAATGGTTTCACCATGTTTTCCTTCGTATTCTTTGCCATTTATCGTTACTTTGATTGCCATAATTCCTCCTATTCGACCACAATTGCGTCGAACTTACATGCATCCTTGCAGAAGCCGCACCGGGTGCATTTTAGATCGTCGATCTGGTGAACCTGCTTACGCTCACCGGACGCGGCGCCTACGGGACACGTCCTCGCACAGAGCGTACAGCCCGTACATTTGTCAGCCACCACCCGGTAGGTGATCAATGCCTTGCATTTTTTAGCCGGACATTTCTTTTCCCGAATATGGGCTTCGTATTCATCGCGAAAGTAGCGCAGGGTCGTCAGGACCGGATTGGGTGCCGTCTGACCCAGGCCGCAAAGAGAACCTTTAATGATGGAATCACAGAGCTTCTGGAGCAGGGGGATGTCCTCTTCGGTTCCCTCCCCTGCCGTAATCCGCTCCAGAATTTCAAGCATCCGCTTCGTACCGACACGGCAGAAAGTGCATTTTCCGCAGGATTCCTCAACAGTAAATGAGAGGAAATAGCGGGCAATGTCGACCATGCAGGTATCCTGATCCATGAAAACCATGCCGCCCGAACCGACGATGGCCCCGGTGGCCATGATCTTCTCATAATCGATCGGCGTATCATGCAGATGCGCCGGGATACAGCCGCCCGAGGGACCGCCCATCTGCACCGCTTTGCACTTGCCGTCGTTGATGATACCACCGCCGATGTCATTGACGATTTCATTGATCGTAATACCCATGGGCACTTCAATCATGCCGCCCCGCTTGATTTTACCGGCCAGGGCGAACACCTTGGTTCCCTTGGACATGTCGGTGCCGTATTTCGAAAAGGCCGCACCACCCTCCCGGATGATGTAGGGGATGTTGGCATAGGTCTCGACATTGTTGTTGTTTGTGGGCTTTCCCCAGATACCGTGCGTTGCCGGAAAAGGCGGACGGGTACGGGGCATGCCGCGTTTACCTTCGATGGAGGCGATCAAAGCCGTTTCTTCACCGCAAACAAAGGCGCCGGCGCCTTCAATGACATGGAGGCTAAAATTGAATCCGGTGCCCAGAATGTTTTTCCCCGAGTAGCCTTTGGCTTCCGCCTGCTTGATGGCCAGGCGCAGCCGCTTTACCGCCAGGGGGTATTCCGCCCGGACATAGAAGAAGCCGACCTGAGCGCCGACCGCGTAAGCGCCGATCGTCATGCCCTCGATTACCCCGTGGGGATCCCCTTCCAGAGTGGAACGGTCCATGAAAGCTCCGGGATCGCCCTCATCCCCGTTGCAGATCATGTATTTTTCCTCACCCGGTGCATCCTTCGCAAACTGCCACTTCATGCCGCAGGAAAACCCGGCGCCGCCGCGGCCGCGTAAACCGGACGCCCGCACCTGATCGATCACCTGTTGGCGGTTCATGGTTTTCAACACCTTTTCCAGAGCCTGATAACCAGCCGCTGCGATATAATCATCGATATTCTCGGGATCGATGACGCCGATATTCTTGGTAGCCAGTTTGACCTGCTTTTCCTGGTAGGATAACTGTGCGGTGGAATGATCGGGATGAAGAATGATCCAATCGTCAATATGTTTGCCCTTCTCCAGGCTTTCGATGAATTTTTCAACCTTGTCCGACGTCAGGCCGCCGTAGGTATAAATTTTACCATTTTCGATTACATCGACAATGGGTTCCAGATAGCACATGCCGTTGCAGCCCGTCTTTTTGATCTCGAAGTTGCTGTTGCCATCGAGGAGGGCGTGCAGTTTGTTCAGGGTTTCCTCTGCCCCTGCAGCAATGCCGCAGGAATTGTATCCGACACGGAGGGTTTTCATTGCACAACCTCCTTTTCCATCTTATTGTACTCTTTGATCACTTTACGAACCTTATCCGTAGAGAGCTTGCCGTAGACCTTTTCTCCGACCATGATCACCGGAGCAAGACTGCAGCAGCCAAGGCAGGCCACCGACTCGACGGTGAAGAGCATGTCAGGGGTTGTCTCTCCTGTTTTGAGCCCCAGTTCACCTTCAACGGCTTCGGTCAGGCCATCGGCATTCTGGACATGGCAGGCGGTACCGTGACAGACACGTATCAGATGTTTCCCCACCGGCGTCAGACGAAACTGGGCGTAAAAGGTGACCACACCGTATATCCGCGCCGTGGGAACACCCATGCTGCGGGCCAC
>CAZTYA010000142.1:0-5691 GCA_964617255.1 uncultured Syntrophales bacterium | reverse complement strand
TGGAAAAATGGCATTCGGGGGATGCGGTGCGTATCCTCAGAAAGATCGCCCATGATTCGGATAATCTTCTGGGGGCGGTCACGGGTTATGCGGAGTTGGCGTTGGGCGATTTGCCCGACCGCGAGGACCCGGTCCGGCATTTTGTTCAACAGATCCTCAAGGGAAGCAGCCGTGCCCGCGACCTGATGAAAAGAATTGATACATTGGCCCTGATGGAAACCGGTGAAAGAAGATAAACAGCCAAAAAGGCGACGAAGAATGGACCGGACACGTCATCAGGTGCGCCAATGGGAAGAGCTGACGGTTTTTTCTCTGTGAGAATCATTTTCATGAAAGCCGCTCGCTTGAACGGCAGGTATATCGATGAAAGATGAAGATAAATCCAAAGCACAGCTCTTGAGAGAGCTTCAGGACGTGCGCAGGCGTATCAGCGAACTGGAAAGCGCCGTTGCACAAAAAGCCGGGGCCGCTGAAGTAAAAAGATCGAATACGGGACCGGTTTCCTGGCCGATTGACGCCGAAGAACATAGAAGGGTTGTTCAGGCGCTGCGTGACTGCGAAGAAACCTTCCGGGCCTTCGCTGAAAATTCCCTCGACGTCATCATGCGCTTTGATCGATCTTACCGCCACCTGTATGTCAATCCTGCCGTAGAAAAACAGACGGGGATTCCCCGTGAAAATTATCTGGGTAAAACCCATGTCGAATTGGGCTTTCCCACTGATCTGGTGAAGATGTGGGAGCAAGCCCTGCAAAAGGTTTTCGATACGGAGAAACCCAATCGTATCGAATTTCCGTTGCCGTCAGGTGCTTGGATTGACTGGCTTCTGGTTCCCGAGTTCAAAGAAAATGGGGAAGTCTATGCGGTGATGACCTCGGCCCGCGACATCACACGCATGAAGAAGGCCGAGGAAAAACTGAAAGAATCCCAGCAGCAGCTTGAGGAAATTATCGAGTTTTTGCCCGATGCCACGCTGGTCATTGATCGGGAAGGTCGGGTTATCGCCTGGAACCGCGCCATTGAAAACTTGACGGGCATCGCGGCCGGGGAAATACTCGGGAAAGGAAACCATGAATACGCGGTCCCGTTCTATGGAGAAAGGCGACCCATTCTCATCGATCTGGCTCTCCATCCCGACACGAATATGAATGGTCATTACACCTCGATCCGCCGCCAGGGGAACATCCTCTTCGGCGAAGCCTATACACCAGGGCTCAGAGGGGAAAAAGACACCCATCTTTCTGCGGCGGCTTCGATCCTGCGGGATTCTTACGGCGAGGTCAGCGGCGCCATCGAGTGTATTCGTGACACCACGGAGCGGATGAAAAAAGACCGGGCTCTTCTGGAAAGCGAGCAGAGACTGTCTGATATCATTAACTTTCTTCCCGACGCTACACTGGTCATTGATCGGGAGGGGCGGGTCATCTCCTGGAACCGTGCCATGGAAAGAATGACCGGTGTCATGGCGGAAGAGATGATCGGCAGGGGAAACTATGAATACGCCTTGCCTTTCTATGGGGAGAGGAGACCCATTCTGATTGATCTGGTGCTGGAACCGCATGAAGAAATTGTCAATAAGTACAGAAATACAAGCCTTTATAACGGCATAGTTGTCGGTGAGGCCTACATGCCGAATTTGAAGGGCGGCACGGTTTATCTTCTCGGGACCGCTGCACCGCTTTGCGACACCGACGGGAATATTGTAGGCGCCATTGAAAGTATCCGGGACATCACCGACCGCCGTAAAGCGGAGGAAGCCCTGAGTATTGCCAATGATCGATTCTCTGAGGTTTTGAACAGCTTTGACGCGCTGGTGTATGTGACCGATATGGCCTCTCATGAGGTTCTTTTTGTCAACCGCCATGGACGTTCCGCTCTGGGTGAGATGGAAGGCATGCTTTGCTGGCAGGCTATTCCGCAGGGGCAGGTTGGGCCCTGTGCATTCTGCAGGAACGATCAGTTGGTCAACGCCGAGGGACGACCGACGGCCGGTCTGGTTTGGGAATTCCCGGAACCGATCAACGGCCGTTGGTACGAGGGCCGTGACCGGGCCATAAACTGGCCTGACGGTCGGCTGGTCAAATTATCCATTGCCATCGACATCACGGAAAGAAAACGTGCGGAAGAGGAACGCCAGAGGCTGGCGGAACGTCTCCATCGCGCTGAGAAAATGGAGGCTTTGGGCATTATGGCCGGCGGGGTGGCCCATGACCTGAACAACGTTCTGGGCGTCCTGGTCGGATATTCGGAATTACTGCTTTTGGGCATGTCCGATGACAGCCAGGAACGGAAACATGTGCAGAACATTCTGCAATCAGGTCAGCGCGGCGCGGCGATCATACAGGACCTGCTGACCCTGGCCCGAAGGAATGTAGACAAATCCGAAGTGGTCAATTTGAATTCCGTTGTGAGTGATTATTTCAAAGCGCCGGAATTTGAAATGCTGAAGGCATCTCATCCCGGGGTGATCTTCGAGATGAAACTGGAAGAAAATCTGCTGAACCTCAAGGGTTCTCCGCTCCATCTGGGAAAAACCGTGATGAATCTGGTCGCCAATGCCGCCGAAGCGATAACGGACAGCGGACGGATTATGGTCACTACGATGAACCGCTACCTGGACACCCCACTCCATGGTTACGACAACATGGCCGAAGGGGATTATGCGGTCCTCACCGTGGCGGACAACGGGAAAGGGATCACTCAGGCCGATATGGGAAAAATCTTTGAGCCTTTCTATACGAGGAAAGTGATGGGCCGCAGTGGTACGGGTTTGGGATTGGCTGTGGTTTGGGGTACGGTCAAGGATCACCGGGGCTATATTGATGTAACAAGTGAAGAAGGAAAGGGGAGCCTTTTTACCCTTTATTTCCCGGTAACCCGTGATGAGATTGTGATAAAAAATGGAAAGGCTGCGGCTGATGAATATCGGGGACATGGCGAAATGATCCTGGTGGTCGATGATGTAGAAGAGCAGCGGGACTTGGCGCAAAGGATGCTGATGCGAATCGGATATCAAGTCGAAACCGCTTCCAGTGGTGAAGAAGCCGTTCAATATCTGAAAAGCCGTCAAGCGGATGTTCTGGTTCTGGATATGATCATGGGGACGGGTATGGACGGATATGACACCTACCGGAAAATCCATGAGATGAATCCCCAGCAGAAAGCCATTATCGTCAGCGGTTTTTCGGAAAGCGACCGGGTCAAAAAAGCCCAGGCGCTGGGCGCAGGCACCTATGTGCCGAAGCCCTATATCACGGAACAAATCGGTATGGCCATTCGCCGGGAACTTGAGCGGCCAGCCGTCGGCAGTTGAAACAATGGCATCTTTGAACTTTCTCTGGGAAAGTTCCTGCCCGCTATCGCAGGCGCGAAAAGCCGTCTTCTCCGATTGAAAGGCCTTCTTACAAAGGAATTCAGCCCATGCCAGCCTGATTATCCGGATACGGCAGGATCATGCGCGATAACCGTTCCGTTTTTTGTCCCGTCTGTTTTTTTCTTGCGTCTTTATTTCCATCCCGTGACTTTCTGTTTGACTTCAAAAGTGGGGTTTATTTATAATCAAATCAAAATGATATGCCGGAATTGTGAATTCGAGCATCCATCCCTGCGACCAAGAGTCAGGTTTCCTGTGTAACGGGAGATCCCCGGGAGGAAAAACCTGTTATAACGTGACAAGACATATTTGATACCGAATCAGCAAGCGGCCGGACGAAAGAGATTTCAAGGCGGCCCAAGCAGGAATTCTGGAAGCCCAGGGCCTTCTCCTGAGAATGACGAACGATAATCAGGAATAAACCCGGGCTGTGGAACAGTCTCCCTTTTCACCAATAACTTAAAACGCAAACTACAGGTTGACGGAATCACCGGCCCTTTGGGGTGATGTCGCGGATGCCGTCAGATCAGTCCGATGTTGAATCCCTTTTTTAGCTGTTTCATCCAACAGAAAGGAGTCCGCCATGCCGCTTAAGAAACTGATTGAATTTTTGGATCATCAGAGCGTGAAGTACGTTGCGATCAGGCATTCCAAGGCATATACCGCCCAGGAAATTGCAGAGTCCGCGCATCTTCCGGGAAAAGAACTGGCGAAAACGGTCATGATCAAGGTTGACGGGAAAATGGCCATGGTTGTCCTGCCGGCGACGGAACGGGTGGACTTTGACCTGCTGAAAGCCGTCTTGGCGACAAAGAATGTCCAACTGGCCGAAGAGGACGAGTTCAAGAACATGTTTCCGGAATGTGAAATCGGCGCCATGCCTCCATTCGGCAATCTTTACGGGATGGAAGTCTATGCCGAAAAGAGTTTGGCCGAAGATCAAGAGATTGCTTTCAATGCCGGATCTCATACGGAACTGTTCCGCTTGTCCTATAAGGACTACGAGAGATTGGTTAACCCGCACGTGGCGAGATTTGCGGCGGAAAACTACTGATTGTAGGCTTTTTAGCATAATGCAAAGAGATGTTAATAAAGAAGGAGAACATGTATGCCGATATTCATGATGTTCGGGAAGTACAGTCAGGAGTCGTTAAAGGGTGTTTCTGCGGACCGGACGAAAAAAGCGATTAAAATCATTGAGAAAAACGGTGGAAAAATCATTTCGATGTACGCTGTCCTGGGTGAACATGACCTGGTTTTTACACTCGATTTTCCCGACGCAGATAAGGCCCTCTCGGCCTCGGTTGCGTTGAATATGCTGACCGGCATTTCCTTCACCACGTCGCCGGTGGTCGATGTTGAACAGTTCGATCGCCTGATGTCGGAAATTGAAAATATTTAAGTTTTGATTTTTAAAGGTTTGAATATATTGGCAGGGTGACAAACAGACAAGGGGTTACGGTTTTTTAACCGTAACCCCTTGTATTGATTGGCGCGCCCAGTAGGATTCGAACCTACGACATCCAGATTCGTAGTCGTATTTTTCCTATTTCACGACCCTTCACGACATATAATATAATTCTTGACCAATTAGATACTTAGCGCATATTATGCTTCATAAGGTATCACAAGAAAACATCCACTTTCAGGAGAAAAAGCGGTAAAGGAGCGGTAAAAAAAGAACCCATCAGGGGAACTTGCCATGACGATTAAATGGATCAAAACATCGCATCGAGGATTACGCTATTATGAACATGCGACAAGGAAGCACGGGAAGAAAAAGGATCGATATTATTCAATCCGGATAAAGGTTGACCGCAAGGATTACACTTACGGCGTGGGATGGCTGTCCGATGGTATACCGGAACAATGGCACAAAGATCATCCGGCAGGTGGCTTTGAAGATTATTGTCTTTCTCAATTGATGCTTTACAAGGCGAATATCAAGACCGGCGCTCCTGGCCCAAAGTCACCCAAGGAAAAACGCAAGTTTGCGTCAGAAGCAGATGAAGAAAAAAAGGCTAAGCAGGCACAGCTTGAAAAAGAGAACGTTACCTTCGGGGATTACATGACAAAACAATACCTTCCCCAATGCAAGATAGATAAAAAACCAAGCACTTACGCAAACGAGGAGGCCCTGTATCGTCTCCACCTGGCCGGGACAATCGGGGAACTGCCTCTCGGGAAGGTTAGCGCCTTCCACCTTGAACGGATCAAGAAAGATATGGCCGATAAAAAACTGTCTGATCGATTAATTCAATATGTTTTGCAGGTAACCAGGCAGGCTTTTCATACGGCGAAAAGGCTCCATATTTATGC
>CAZTYA010000141.1:0-5694 GCA_964617255.1 uncultured Syntrophales bacterium | reverse complement strand
GGTTTTTAGCACCCCCAAAATGCCGTCACGCCTTTCCCTGTCGTCGGAGGCGAACATCCCCGGAAAAAGAGGGAAAAGAAGGGAAAAACTCGAATCTTAAGGCATTTTTGCGGCCGTTGGAGTGTCCTTGACGCTGGTCACGGAGATGGACGAGTGAAGGCCATGATTGGAGGTGAGGGAAATGTTTCAGAAAGTCCTGGTACCCCTGGATGGTTCCAAACTTGCGGAGTGCGCGCTGCCCTATGTGCGGAATCTGGCCCAGGGAGGGTTTGTCGGTGAGGTTGTGCTGGTGAATGTGGTGGAGATTCCCGCGACCTGGATCGAGGGAATCGATTATGTGGCCATAAAAGATGCAAGCCTGAGGCAGTCGACGAAATATCTGGCGGGACTTAAGGCCCAGCTGGACGCGGAAGGGCTTCCGGTCAAGGCGGAAATCCTGGAGGGGGTCACGCCCCATGTTATTGTCGATTATGCCACGCAACACGGCGTCGATCTGATCGTCATCGGTACCCACGGTTACACGGGCATGAAAAAACTGATGTTCGGAAGCGTCGCCCTGCGGGTTCTGCATGACGCCCACTGCCCGGTTCTTTTGATCCGGCCGGAATCCTGCCGCTGACGATTTGCACAAATCAAAGATATTCGGAGCCGCCGTCCGTGTTCCACGATAGGCAGTGGCTTGCCTGCTCTGCGTAACATGACGTTTTTTTTATAGGACGTTGTTTCTTATGATCGAGTCGGCAGCAAGGCGTCTTTCTGATTCCCCTCCCATATGACGGTGTACGTGCCTGCGCCAGCCGTCAATTGACGGATCCGAAAAAATATGTAAAATGATAAAGAATGTGTTCTTTATCTTGTAATGATTACAGATAGTTGTCCTGTCTTATGTCTTGACGATTTTGAAACAGGGGGCATTGAGCTTCCTAAAAGACGACAGAAAGGTCTGCCGCATGACCAATTCTCTTGAACTGGGTTTGATCGGCAACTGCCGTATTGGTGCCCTGATCAACAGCGAAGGCGAAATCGTCTGGAGTTGCCTGCCCCGTTTCGACGGCGACCCCGTTTTTTGCTCCCTTTTGCGGGACCACGGTCCCGGTGAAAATACCGGCTACTGTTCACTGGAGCTTTACGATTTGGCCGGTACGGAACAGTACTACCTGCCCAATTCCGCCGTGCTGGTGACCCGGTTGACCGATGCGAAGGGCGCCGTGGTGGAAATCACGGATTTCGCGCCCCGTTTTCGCCAGCACGGCCGCGCGTTCATTCCCATGATGTTGATCCGGTACGTCAAACGGGTCCAGGGTGCGCCGCGCATGTGTATTCGTGTAAGGCCCACGTATGGATATGGACGACATTCATGCACCGTCACCTATGGCAGTCACCACATCCGTTATGTTTCCCCGGACGGGGTTTTGCGGCTCACGACCGATATGTCCCTGACGGCCATTCTTGAAGAAATCCCATTCTTTCTGCCCGATAACATGACCCTTATCTTCAGCTCCGATGAGACGATCCCGGATACCATCGGGGAACTGGCCCGGCGCTTTCTGAATGAAACCCTGATGTATTGGCATGAATGGGTCCGGGATATCGGCATCCCCTATGAATGGCAGGACGTGGTCATCCGTTCCGCCATCACCCTGAAATTGAATACCTTCGAGGACACCGGCGCCATCATCGCGGCCATGACCACATCCATCCCTGAAGCCTCAGGCTCGTTACGCAATTGGGATTATCGTTACTGCTGGTTGCGGGACGCCTATTTTGTAGTGAACGCTTTGAACCGCCTCAGCACGACACCCACCCTGGAGCGTTATCTTGGTTTTCTGGTCAATGTCGTAGCCGGCGATCCCTCAAGGCGTGTACAACCGGTGTACGGTATTGACGGCAGGGCGCAACTGGAAGAAGTGGAAATGGATTCTCTGCCCGGGTATCGCGGTATGGGGCCCGTAAGGGTCGGCAACCAGGCCTACACCCAGATCCAGCACGATGTGTACGGATCAGCCATATTAGCGGTGGCCCATGTCTTCTTTGATCACAGGCTGATCCGCCGGGGCGATGAGGCGCTTTTCCGGCGTCTGGAATTTTTAGGCGAAGCGGCCTTTGCCGTTCACGATCAGCCCGATGCAGGGATTTGGGAGTTCCGCGGCATCCTCCGCATTCATACCTTCTCTTCCGTCATGTGCTGGGCAGCCTGTGACCGGTTGGCGAAAATCGCGTCTGTGTTGAGCCTGACGGAGCGTGCTCTATATTGGCAGGCAAAGGCCGATCACATTCACGCGGTGATTTGCAGGAGGGCGTGGAATGACCGCAAGCAATCCTTCACCGCGGCCTTTGATGAGGATGCCCTGGATGCAAGTGTCCTTCTGCTCCATGATCTCGGTTTCCTGGCGGCGGATGATCCACGTTTTGGAATGACGGTGGCCGCAATCGAGAGGGAACTGAAAAGGGGAGATTACATCTACCGTTATGTGGATGCCGACGATTTCGGCGTTCCGGAAAATGCCTTCCTGGCTTGCACCTTCTGGTACATCTATGCCCTGGCCGCCCTTGGACGCATGGACGAGGGGCGCATCCTTTTCGAGAAACTGGTGGCCAGACGCAACTGCCATGGGCTTTTATCTGAGCATATCAATCCACAAACAGATGAATTATGGGGGAACTTCGCCCAGACCTACAGCATGGTGGGCATGATCAACTCCGCCATTAGACTCAGCCAACGCTGGGATTCCGCATTTTAGCGGTTCGGTATGAGGTTAATTTGAAATCTTTATCCCGAAAAATACTGTCTGTTCGATCCCTGAAGCTATCTCTGCGGTTCATTATTCCTCTGGTGATAGCCCTCTTGATCCTGGCCTACGCGGTTGTCCCCCTGGTGGACAAATTAACCCTGCGCTGGTTCCTCCGGGATCTGGACATCCGTTCCCAGTTGATTGCCGCCACACTGGAAGAATCAATCGTGGAACTGGTGAAACAGGGCAATAAAACCAAAATCAACGCCCTGTTTGCACGGTCGATGCGGGATGAAAGATTGTTTGCGCTGGGCTATTGCAATGAAGAAAAAAAATTACTCTACCGCACCCAGACCTTCCCGCCGGGTCTTTCCTGCGGATTGTCCGGCACCAATCATGGGCAGGAACAGCATTCTCTGCTCAGGTTATCCCAGGGCCTCGTCCATGTAACCTTCAATCCCATGCAATATGAAGGGGCACCCACAGGCACCCTGATCCTGGTGCATGACATGAGTTTTGTGGAAAGGCGCAGTGCGGATACCAAAAAATACATCATCATCCTTTTTATGCTGCTGGGGGTGGTGATATCGATGATTACCGTCTTTGTCGCGCACCTAAGCTGGCGCGGATGGATGGAGGGGGTCAGGGCCATGCTGCGGGGAGAGGGGATTGTGCGTCCCTTTTCCCGGCCGGCAAGCTCCGAGTTGCAGCCGCTGGTGAGTGATCTTCGGGTGCTCCTTCGTACCCTGGATGAAGAAAGGCGCTTTGCCGATGATGCCACGATATCCTGGAACCCCGATACCCTGAAGGGACTCCTCCAGACTGAGTTAAGCGGCGATCAGATCCTGGTGGTCTCCAACCGTGAGCCGTATATTCATGTGAAGGGGGAAGGGGGTATTCAAGTCAAGAACCCTGCAAGCGGTCTGGTTACAGCGATTGAGCCGGTCATGCGTGCCTGTTCGGGAACTTGGATCGCTCATGGAAGCGGATCCGCAGACCGTGAGGTCGTGGACAAGCATGACCATGTTTTGATCCAGGCAGGCGATGCGGATTACACCTTAAGGCGCATCTGGCTGACGGAAGAAGAAGAGAACGGATATTATTATGGGTTTGCTAATGAAGGGCTGTGGCCCTTGTGTCACATTGCCCACGTGAGACCGGTTTTCCGAACGAAAGACTGGGATCATTACGTAACCGTCAATCAACGGTTTGCCGACGCCGTTGCGGAAGAAGCGCAAAGAGACGATCCGGTTGTGCTGGTGCAGGATTATCATTTTGCGCTCCTCCCGGCCATGATCCGTAAACGGATGCCCCGCGCGACTATTATTTTCTTCTGGCATATCCCTTGGCCCAATCCCGAATCGTTCGGCATTTGCCCCTGGCGTGAAACATTGCTCCAGGGCATGCTCGGCAGCACCATCATCGGTTTTCATACACGGTTTCATTGCAAAAATTTTCTGGAAACGGTCGATCGGTATCTTGAAACCCGGATCGAACATGAAACGTCGACCATTTTTCACGGCAACATGTTGACTCTGGTAGAAAACTATCCGATTTCCATCCAATGGCCGCCGGCCTGGCAGGAACTTCAGCCTCCGGTTGAGGAATGCCTTGCCGAAATTCGGGAAGCGATGAATATCGGCAAGAACGGTTTGATCGGTTTGGGTGTGGACCGGCTGGATTACACAAAAGGCATCGTGGAGCGTCTGCGGGCTGTGGAGTACATGCTGGAAAAACACCCTGAATTAATCGGTAAATTTACTTTCATTCAAATCGCGGCGCCTTCCCGGTCTGCCCTGGAAGACTACCAGTCTCTCGAGGACCGGGTGCGTTCACTGGCCGAACAAATCAACCGCCGCTTTTCCGATGGGGCTTACCACCCGATTCGCCTCCGGGTAAAACACCATGATCCGGAAGAGGTCAACCGCTATTACCGGGCGGCGAATGTCTGCATGGTGACAAGCCTGCATGACGGGATGAATCTCGTGGCAAAGGAATATGTAGCCTCACGCGATGATGACCATGGGGTTCTGATCCTCAGTCAATTCACCGGAGCCGCCAATGAACTGCATGAAGCCCTGATCGTCAATCCCTATCACATCGAGCAGACCGCTGAGGTCCTTTACCAGGCGCTGACCATGCCGGATTTTGAACAGCGTGAACGTATGCGGAGCATGCGGGCCCGCGTCCGTGATTTCAATGTTTACCGGTGGGCGGGCAGAATGCTGATTGATGCGGCGCGTATCCGCCAGCGGGAGAAACTTTCTGTGAGGATCGGCCGTCCTTTATGAAACTTCCCCCGAACCAGATTTATCTTTTCAGTAATGTCGGATTGCACGCCCTGAAAACATTTGCCGATGCGTCAACCCTTTTCGTTTTCGATCTGGACGGTACGCTGGCTGCAATCGTGGATAATCCGCAGCAGATCGAGATATCGACGGCGATAAAAAAGGAGTTGACCGCGTTAAAAACGCACGCCGCGGTTGCCATTCTTACCGGCCGGTCCCGGGAAGATGCGCAACGGCATCTTGGGCTTGTCCCGGATTACCTGATTGGAAACCACGGGGCAGAGGGTCTCCCGGGCTGGGAGAATCGTCTGGATGAATTCAGATCTCAGGTGGAAGGATGGGAGAGACAATTGAGCGCGCTCCTTCTTGCGCCTGCCGGTGCGGGTACGGGTATTTTCATCGAAAACAAAGGGACATCGCTTTCGATTCATTACCGCGGCGCCCGCGATCAAGCGTCATCCCGCAAGCTTGTGTTACGTGCTGTCGATCAACTGGAACCACGCCCAAGGAGCATGTACGGCATATTTACCGTCAATCTGCTCCCGGGGGAAGCTCCGGATAAGGGAAGTGCGATCATCGAATTGATGCGAGGGGGGGGGTACCCGAAGGGTTTTTTTGCCGGCGATGATGTGACGGATGAAGATGTGTTTCGACTCAAGGTGGATAATCTGTTT
>CAZTYA010000140.1:4256-5701 GCA_964617255.1 uncultured Syntrophales bacterium | reverse complement strand
GATTGGATGCATTGTCCCAGACCCGGCCGTCCAGTTGGCCGGTTTTATCCTTGAGGCGCAAACTCAGATAGGGGGAACCCTTCTGCGAAAAGGCCAGATTCTTTTCTTCCACAAGAAATAAATCGTTGACCTTATCGCCTGCCTTGATCTGCGAGATATAGATATTTTTCATAGACCTGTCTTAACCCTGTCTTGGTGTGTATAAACATTCATCCGGCCGTTGCGGACATAACCAATGAGGGTCATGCCCGCCCCTTCGAGAACCCGGATCGCCTCCGCCGTCGGGGCAGACCGGGTAATGATAACCGGAATACCCAGATTCCAGACTTTATTCACCATCTCCGAGGAGATACGCCCTGTTGTCATGATAATCTTGTCTGAACAGTCGATATCATGCAGCAGGGTATAGCCGCCGATCATATCAATGGTGTTATGGCGGCCGATGTCCTCCCGGCTGATGATCATGCCGCGGACATCGCCCAAAGCCGAACAGTGGGTACCGTGACTTGTATTGTGCAGAACGGAACGGTCCACCAGTTCTTCCATCCACATGAGCACCCTGTTCGGATCAAGGGTCATGCCCAGATGCCGCAGATTTTTCTTTCCCGGATTCTTTCCACCACCGATACCCCGGGCGCCGCTCGAGAATAACGCACCGCCCCCCTGCCCCGCCACGGCCTTGACCCGCCGGTGATCGGCTGTAACCACTTCGACCTGACGGTCCGCTGCGTGCACCGTCAACCTTTCAATATCCACCACTGACCGCAGCAACCCCTCCGACCTGAGAAAACCCACCGCCAGTTCATCGAGATAATCCCCGGCGCAGGCAATGGTCATGACTTGGTCGTGATTGTAAACAATTTTCAGGGCAACTTCGCGGATCAACGGCGCTTCGGCACGGTCAAAACCGATCCCATCATAACGGATTACAGGATAATACTCCAGGCTGGTCAAATCATCGCTGTTTACCGTGCGTTTCATTCCTTCTCTCTCAATATACGGACATCACCGGAACGAATGGTCAGCTTGCTCAGGTCGAAATATTCCATCAGAGGGATGATAAATTTTCGCGACAGACCCGTCAAGTCCTTGAAACCGGATGGATTGACCTGTCCCTGGGCCAGGAGGAATTTCTTGTAGTCCTCCCGGAGCTTTCCAATCGTCTCTTTATAATAATAGAGATCCTCCGAGATGCGCACCAGGGTTCCCTCTTTCAGTAAAACCGACAGGACATCGTTCACCTTCGACTTTTCTCCGGAAAACTTTTCCAGGATTTCCCGCACCGTCGGCGGTGTCAGCCCCGCCTTTTGATAGAGGGCCTCAATTTCCTGCCGCATCTCTTCAAGTCCCATTCCCAGATCGACACGGTGTGCCGCAAGACGGACATTTTCCCGGTCCACGACAATTTTTCCCTGCTTTTCCAGATCCTTCATGGCCATGGTAAA
>CAZTYA010000140.1:0-4246 GCA_964617255.1 uncultured Syntrophales bacterium | reverse complement strand
GCCGAGACTCATGCGCAACTCCTCACGGGGCAACCCTTCCCGCAGAGGATTTTTCCGGTGATACTGTTCCAGTTCCACCAGAAAATGATTCATGAGCGCGCTATATGGCGCATGAGAAACGACCCGGATTTCTTCCTTGTCCAAAAGAATTGCCTCCCGGTCGGAGAACAGACGGTCTAAAATTCTGCGCAGCAAATTGCGGGGCATGCCGGTACGGACAATCAATTCGTGGAGGGTAATCCCGGTCAGTCCGGTGCGGCCGATCATCACGCCGACCTTCGCCGTATCGTCCCCATTCATCAGGATTGAGAACGCTTCCAGGACATCGGCCTTGAATCGCTTATGCTTCGGGGGATGGGGATCGAGAATTAGACCGCCGCCGATGGTGGTCACGGGAGAATAGCTGCGGATAACGAAGCGGTCGCCGGCCATGACCATGGCCGGTTCATCAAGCACCAAATGGGCGAATATTTTCTCACCGGATTTGACCTCATCCCGATCCATGGGGATCAAGCGGGCCATGATTTCGCTGGTCCCATAATGGAAACGCACCTGGGCGCGGTTCTTCAGTTTTCGCTCAAATCCGGGCAGGTATTCGAAGCACACATCCAGACTCCGGGTTGGGGTCAACGTGCCTGGCCGGACCACCACATCCCCTCGGTTGACGGATTCCCTCTCCAGCCCCTGGAAGTTTATCGCCGTTCGCTGGCCCGCCTCGGCCCGTTCCACCGAAGCGTTGTGCACCTGAATACCCCGGATCTTCGAGGAAACACCCGAAGGAAGAATTTCCACCGTTTCGCCCAGATCGATTGCTCCCGACAGGAGGGTCCCCGTAATGACCGTACCGAATCCCTTCATGGTGAAGACCCGGTCAACGGGCAACCGGAAGATGCCGGCATCGGTCTCTTCCTCGATCTCCCGGGACAGGGCATCCAGGGTCCGGATCAGTTCATCCAGTCCTTCGCCCTTCAGCGCGGAAACGGGAATAATGGGAACGCTCTCCAAAAATGATCCCACAAGAAAATGCCCGACATCCTCCTTCACGAGTTCCAGCCAGTCCGGATCAACCATATCGGTCTTGGAGATCACGACCAGACCTTTTTTAATCCCCAGAAAAGAACAGATCTGCAGGTGTTCCTTCGTCTGGGGCATGACGCCTTCATCAGCGGCGATAACCATCATAACCATATCAATTCCCGAGGCCCCGGACACCATGTTTCTGATAAAACGCTCGTGGCCGGGAACATCGACAATCCCCAACTGCAGGCCGCCGGGCAGAGCAAGGGAGGCAAAACCGAGTTCGATCGTGATCCCGCGCTCCTTTTCCTCTTTCAGCCGGTCCGTGTCGACACCGGTCAATGACTTGATCAGCGAGGTCTTGCCGTGATCGACATGTCCTGCCGTGCCCAAAATGATATGTTTCATGTATGGATTCTCGTGGCTGATTATTCGCTACGCGGGCCACGATAGCAGAATTGTGCTTCCGTCACAACTAAAAGGTAGGTCAAACCTTTTCATCCCGCTGATTGCCGTTTCAGGGATTGACCAGGCTGAAGTTTTGATTGAGGGAAAGAGAAATCAGCCTTGATTCTCTTAGCATGGACAAAAATAAATACAGATGTTGTTAAGGATGACGGAGGGTCTCTCTTCAGTCGGCGATGGGTGAAACGCCATCCAGATTCTGATGCAGAAAATCCAGGCGGGTTTTGAATTCGTAATTTTCATTGAAGCAGATGGCAACACCATCCGGATCAGACCTCACCACGCGCCCTGTCGTGGACAGGATTAGAGAACCGACTGGATCGATTGGTGTTTTCAGCTCTTCGAAGGACAGCATAATATCGATTTTAACTTCACAACCTAAGGAAAGCGACTCCCCGAGTTTGATGAACGTGCCGCCCGCCGACAGATTATGCGTTTTTAAATCCAATTTGACGGCGGGACCGTTATTCCCGGGGATTTTGACGACAGCGGGCACCTGAATTTCGAATCTTTCGAATTGTCGTTTTTCTCTCATGGGATCCCTACCATCGGTCTGTGCGTTCTCGCAGCATGAACCGGAACGGCTTCCCGGATACGAACCGGGAAGCCTATTCCGTTCGGCATACCTATCACATAAAACTTCAATATTTCATCAAGATTTTTATCTGTTTTTATTCAATTCAACATGCCCGGATTAAAAATCCTTGAACGCTTCCTCATCCATGGGAATAATCTGATTGGGATCGATCACCCGCCCTTGACCGCTCCGGCCTGCGGCCAGGGCAAGCGCCTTGCCTTTTCCCGTATGAGCAGGAAGACCAACCGCCTTTACAGCCCGCTTGCCGGATCGGCCGCTTCTCCCGGCTACAAAAGACCCATCCTGGCTGCTGCCGCCGATGACCTGGGCCAGTTCGCCCACGAAGGACTTCATCTGTTCTGCCTGGGCATTCAGCTCTTCCGAGGCACTCGCAGATTCCTCGGCATTCGCCGCCGCCTGCTGGGTGACCTTATCCATTTCGGAGACGGCAATGTTGATCTGAGCAATGCCGTGCGCCTGTTCCTGAGACGCCGCTGCGATTTCACCGATCAATTCCGTTACCTTCTTGGCAATCTGCCCGTTCTTATCCATCACTTCCGATACCTGTCCGTAAATCCCCGTCGCTTCCTTGATCCGATCCGTTGAATTCGAAATGAGATCCTGGGTGTTCTTGGCCGCTTCGGTGGCTCTCATGGCCAGATTCCGCACCTCATCGGCCACCACGGCGAACCCCGCACCGGCCTCACCCGCCCGGGCGGCTTCCACGGCGGCATTGAGAGCCAGCAGGTTGGTCTGGAAGGCTATTTCATCAATGGTTTTAATTACTTTTGCCGTTTCACCGCTGGCAGCAACCGAAGCCTGCATCGCTTTTTCCATGATGTTCATGCGCTCCGCCATTAACTGGAAGTTGGGCGCCGCTTCCTTGGTCATCATGTCGTTGGCAATTTGAGCGTTCTCGGCATTCTGTTTCGTCATGGACGACATCTCTTCCAGGGAAGAAGAGGTTTCCTCCAGGGAGGCGGCCTGTTCCGACGTTCCTTCAGCCAGTTGCTGACTCGACGACGACACCTGGTTGGAGGCTGCAGCCACCTGATCGGCGCCGTCGGTCAATCCGACAACCACGCGATTGATGGGCCGTGTGATGGCCAGAGTCAGGAGACTGCCGATTCCCATGGCCAGCGCAATACCCAAAACGGTAATGATAATGGAAATCCAGTTCGCCCGACTGGCGATGGCCGCATTATGTTCCGCCGTCTGCTTGGCCAGATCGACATTCAGATCAATCAAATTTTTCATTGCAGCAGAGAGTTTTTTGCCCGATTCCGTTCCGCCGGCCAATGTATTAAACGTTTCGTCCTTATTACCGGCCACCGCAGACTGTAAAACAGAATCCACTATTGACACATAAGGCGGCCACTCCGTCTTGAACTGATCGAACTGCTTCTTGGCGTTGGGGTCTGCTATGGTCCCATCCAACTTCTCTGCCAAGGCGCCTATATTCTGACTTCTCTGTTTTATGTCACCAACCTCGTCTGAGATGTCGTTTTCTTTTGCAAACTTGTTGACCAGTGCATAAACCACCTGAATTCTCATGGCCAGAAAAGCCTCATTCAATTCCGCAACACCGGCCAAACCCTTCACATTCTCTTCATACAATTTGGCATCGGCCTTTTGAATGCTATTGATCTGGGTCATGCCGATGACCCCGACAATCAATGTGATCAACGCCACGATCATAAATCCGCCAATAAGTTTGACGCTCAATTTCATGTTCTTCATTTTATTCTCCTGTTATAAATATCTTGAAATATGAATATATTATCACTACTGGCAGGGAGGGATATTCCCCGCGACCGCAAATTCCGCTTCACCGAAGACCCGGTCGATATCGAGCAGGATCTTGACGCTGCCGGCCGTTTTGGCCATGCCGAGGATATATTCCGTATCCAGTTTGCTGCCGAAGCCGGGTGTATCATCGATGTCGCCGCCTTTGATGTTGATCACTTCCGAAACGGAGTCGACGATAATCCCCATGGCGATGGTTTTATCGGCGCTTTTGATCTCCACCACGATGATACAGGTCCGATCCGTGTAGGCCATGGATTCCATGTCGAATTTTAACCGCAGATCCACGATAGGAATGACCTTTCCCCGGAGGTTGATGACGCCTTTGATATAGGGAGGCGTCTGGGGAATGTGTGTAACGGCCATCATACCGATAATCTC
>CAZTYA010000139.1:0-5724 GCA_964617255.1 uncultured Syntrophales bacterium | reverse complement strand
CTTTCAAGAAATAAAATGCTGCTTCCAGTTACATCACCGCCACCAAACAATGCACATGTTTTGCCCGGGGAGGCGGTTTTTTCAAGAAAGGTGGATGGCCAAATGGGGGAAACCAAAAACCATCCACCGATATGTAAGCCGAGGGGCATTGGGGAATCCCCGCTCGGATGATACCTGGGGGGTGGTGGATGGCAAGGAGGGAGCTTAAACCATCCACCTTTATATATTCCTAAATATCTTTTGTCTTGTTTTCACCGCCAAGAAAAAACCGACTCAGTTCCTGGGCACCGCTTTGCTCCTCGGTTTCCAACACATCCAGACGTGCTTTTAGTTTCTCTTTTTCCTGTTCATCAATGAAAAAGTGAAACTCTCCCTTTTCCTGTCTGCGGTTGTGATTTGATTCTGACAATGTTTGTACCTGTAAATGATAACTTGTCTGATTATGGTCTATTCGATAGAGAATAAACTTGATCAAAAATCTGAGGTATTAGATAGCAACTTAGGTGCCAAGGATAAAATGAATACGGTTGATCAGATTATCTGCGAACCTGGTCGGCATTATTTCCTAATAAATTAGCTGGTTAGATGAAATAAATTCTTCTTGCATCAAATCAACTGTCAATTATAAAGCTCCGGGCACGGTAAAATCAGCCTTGAACTACTCACCTGACGTGCGCATTTCGCACTTTCATCGATCCTATCCGGCAGATTCGTACCGATTGAACATCCTAAATCGGCTATCCATCACCAGACCGTATAAACATATTAATGGATAATAATTTGATATTACGGATATTATTTTACGAGATGCGATTTACAAGACATGCAGAGGCGACAAACCTCCCATGTGTGCACTTCATGCACGGAAGTTCACGATTCGCACACATACCCGGAGATGGGAAAAACGCCTGTTTGGTAAAGGCCGCAAAGGGTCGAAATGACGAATTTAACACGCAGATTTTATTGACGATAATGTTCGACTGCGTCCTCGTAGAGGTCTCCACCCCGGCTGTCGTTAATGACCACCAAGGGTAACGCAAACACATCCAGACGCATGATCCCTTCCGGCCCTAAATCCTCATAGGCCACCCATTCGGCATGGCGGACGCAACGGGCCATCAATGCGGCAACGCCACCCACGGCGCCGAAGTAAACACTGTTGTAGCGCCGGATGGCTTCTCTAACTTCGGGTGAACGTTTCCCCTTGCCGATCATGCCTCTCAGACCTTGCGCCAACAGTTTCGGCGTAAACAGGTCCATGCGACCGCTGGTCGTCGGTCCGATGGAGCCAATCGTCGTTCTCGGTTTCGCGGGTGTCGGACCGGCATAAAAAATGATCGCCCCGTCCAGCTCAAAGGAAAGGGGTTTTCCCGCATCCATCGCCTCACAAATTCTCCGATGCGCCGCATCACGCGCCGTGTAGATTTCTCCGGTTAACAGCACTCGATCACCGGCGCGCAGGGATGTGCAGATTTCTTCCGTCAAGGGTGTCTGCAGGGAACGCATCTGATCCATCTCAGAGAAACACCTCCCGATGCCTCGCCACATGACATTGAATATTCACCGATACGGGAAGGCTGGCAATATGACAGGGCATCATTTCCACCTGAACGGCTAAGGCCGTCACAATGCCGCCGTAGCCTTGGGGACCGATCCCCAGCTTATTGATTTCGTGAAGAATTTCCTGTTCCAGCCGATGCAGTCTTTCGTCTTTGTCGTTGGGTTGGCCAACGGGACGAAGGAGAGCCTTCTTTGCCAGCAGGGCCGACTGTTCGATGGTCCCACCGATGCCCACCCCGACGATAATCGGAGGACAGGGGTTCGATCCGGCCGTCCGCACCTGTTCTATTACATAACGTTTGATGCCTTCATAACCGGCGGCGGGGACCAGCATGGCCGTCCCGCTCATGTTTTCACTGCCCCCGCCTTTGGGCATGGCGATAATTTTTAGGCGATTTCCCGGAACGATGTCCGTGTGAATCACCGCTGGAAGATTGTTCTGTGTGTTGTCACGGGACAGAGGATCACAGATAGATTTTCTCAGATAGCCGTCGGCATAAGCAAGGCGGACGCCTTCGCGAACGGCTTCATAGAGGTCGCCTCCGACCAGATGAACATCCTGGCCGATTTCCAGAAAGACCACCGCGAAACCCGTATCCTGGCAGAGAGGCATTGCAGATTCTTTCGCAATGTCGGTATTTTCGAGAATCTGATCCAGCACATGCCGGCCCAGTTCCGATATCTCGGTTTTTCTCGCTTTTTCCAGGGCCGCCAGGACATCTTCTCCCAACGTGGTATTGGCTTCCAGAAAAAGCTGCTTTACCGCATCGGTCACAACCGGGCAGGAAATCTCCCTTACCGCCGTCATGTTTATTCCATACCCCGTCTGAATTCCATGGACTTGGAGAGGGTCATCCGGTCCGTATACTTCAGGTCTCCCCCGACGGGAACCCCCATGGCAATACGGGAAACCTTGACATCCCTCCCTTTCATCATTTTCGTGATCAAAAGGGCCGTTGCTTCTCCCTGCACACTGGGATTGGTCGCAATGATGATCTCCGATATCTTGTGCTGATCGACACGGGCAGACAACTGCGGCAGGTGGAGCTGCTCCGGACCGATCCCATCGAGAGGCGACAGGGTGCCGTGGAGGACATGGTACGTTCCCTGGAAAGAGCCGCTTTCTTCAATCGCAATCAGCACATCGGGTTCCTCGACCACGCAGATCTTATCCGCTTCCCGGCGCGCATCGCTGCAGATGGCGCATAACTCACCCTCGGCCAGATGGTAACAACGGGTGCACAATTTAATTTTATCCTTGACTTCAAGAATGCTGTAAGCCAGCCGCTGGGCGTCTTCCTTTGTGTCCCGCAGCACGAACGTGGCAAGACGGGTGGCGGTTTTTTCCCCGATACCGGGCAGACGGCCGAATTCTTTGATCAGACGCTGAATCGGAAGGGCGTAACCGGTCGACATGGGTTACTCCCTAAAACATGCCGGGAATATTGAACCCGCCCGTAACTTTGGCCATTTCCGATGACACCATTTCCTGGGCTTTGCGCATGCCTTCGTTTACCGCCGCCATAATCAAATCCTGAAGCATATCAATGTCATCCGGATTCACGACTTCTTTTTCAATCTTCAAGGATAGCAGTTCATTCTTGCCGTTAATGACCACGGAGACCATCCCGCCTCCCGCCGTGGCTTCAACCGTTCTTTTTTCCATTTCCTCCTGAATTTTGGCAATCCTCTCCTGAATCTTTTTCGCCTGCTTCATAATATTGTTCATATTCTGCATCATGGTCGCCTCCTGCCGTATATTTCTGGTTTTCCGGCAGCATCCTGCCGGGATATGCCGATAGCTGACATATCAATTGGTTACAAATCACACCCTAAGATTCTGAGCGATCCTCCCGGGAAATGACTTCCTTGACTTCCGCCCCCTCAAAGACGTCGAGGATTGTCTGCAACAGCGGCTGATCCAGGGCTTCTCTGCGCATTTGCTGTATCCGGCCATTGCGGGTTTCCGGGGTTTCCTTCTTTGCCCCCTCATCGTCCAAAGCCTCGATGCAAAGATTGATCGTGCCGTCGAAACATTCGGCGCACAGAGGGTTCAGTTTCTCCTGCTGTTGCTTTTTAATCTCCTCCAGGAATATATAATCCCTGCGGAATCCAATCCTGAGTATCCCCTTATCACATCCCAGCACTTTTCCCGAATCGATTTTCGACCAGAGAGGGTTACTGGCCGTCTTTACAAAACTTCTGTAAATATTCCAGAGGGTTTCCGGATCTTCGTTCCACGTAAGCTGACAAAAGGAGGAAGCCGGCTCGGTTTTTTGTTGTACGTCAAGCGAGGTCATGTTGGTCGATTGATCGATTGCCTGCCCGGAAGCCGATGCGGGCAAGACTTGCCTTGGAGCAAGCCCCGCTTCATTTTTCCCCTCTACCCGATTGATATGTCCCGTCTGGGTCAGGCTGATCTTCCGTCGAAGCTCTTCCATTTTTCCCAAGATTTCTTCAAGGGGAATCAGGGGAGGCAGGTAAATCATACGGATCACGGTTTGCTCAACATTCAACCGAGGATTCTGACTTCTCCGGACATTCTCCTCTTCCGCCATAAGAATATCGAGGAGGCGCAGCAGCGTCTCCCGTGACGCATCACTGATCTGGTCACGCAACCGCGTGATATCCTGTTCCGAGAGATCGGTTAACAACCGCTCCGTATCGGTGATCTTGACCAGAAGCAGGTTGCGAAACTGGCCCTGCAGCAGTTGGTAAAAATAGGCCATATCGATCCCGGCATAGTAGGCCTCTTCGACCACGGTCAAGGCTGCTGAGGCATCCCTGGTCAGAACGGCCCGGGAAAGTTTGAACAGGAACTGCCGATCCGAAAGGCCCAGCAACTCTTCAATCGCCTCATCAGTAATTGTCTTTCCCGCATAGGAAATGACCTGATCGAAAATACTCTGGGCGTCACGCATTCCCCCGTCGGCGGCTTCGGCAATCCAGATCAGACCGTTTTCGCTCACGTCAATTGCCTCGGCCCCGGCGATTTTCTTGAGCTGGTCCGCAATCTGGCGGACCGAAAGGCGACGAAAATCATAACACTGACAGCGCGAAAGAATGGTCGGCGGTATTTTCTGGGTTTCCGTGGTGGCAAAAATGAAAATCACATGCGGTGGGGGCTCTTCCAAAGTCTTCAGCAAAGCGTTGAAGGCCTCCCGGGTCAGCATGTGCACTTCATCGATGATGTAGATTTTATAACGGGTGGATACGGGAGAAAAGCGGACGTTTTCTCTCAGCTCCCTGATTTCATCAATCCCGCGGTTTGACGCGCCGTCGATTTCCCGCACATCCATCGCCACACCCTCCGTGATTTCACGGCAGGCGGTACATACCTGGCAAGGCTTCGTCGTCATCCCGGTTTCGCAATTAAGGGATTTGGCGAGAATCCGGGCGATGGAGGTTTTGCCCACTCCCCGGGGACCACTGAATACAAAGGCATGGGCAATGCGATCCTGAAGGATCGCATTCTGAAGGGTCGTTACAACATGACTCTGCCCAACCACATCCTCAAAACTCTGGGGTCTCCATTTCCGGGCCAGTACCAGATATTCCATTTACGGACCTCAATATGGGGTTACGCCCAAACGAAAAGATACCGGAGGCGGGCGGAGACACAGGGGATTACCCCGTGGTATTGCTGTTATACTTTCCCGATTTGCGGGTCTGTGACTGCAGACATGGCATCTGCACGGCCAGGTTGACGTCCCTGATCCATCCGGAAGATAGCCAGGTTGACCCGCAGCACACGCCGGTAATTGCTGCCGCTGCTTCCTTCCGGATCTGACGGGGTTCACAATCCTTCGTTGCACGGGGCCCGGCTATCTAGACGGAACCCTTTGCTTTTTACATTTACTTAAAAAACAAAGGGTCATGTTCACAAGACCCTCATCGTCTCTTTACATGCAAATGGCGGAGAGAGGGGGATTCGAACCCCCGGTACACCTTTGTGGGCATACACACGATTTCCAGTCGTGCTCCTTCGGCCTCTCGGACATCTCTCCTGCATCAAGAAGCTTTAATAAAAAAGAAAGTCAAATATTCGTCACGCTGCCCGGGACCTTGAAAACTTACGGCCGGTTTGCATCATGTTTTTGATCATAAATAATGGCGGAGAGAGGGGGATTCGAACCCCCGTGGGAGCTTTTGGCCCCCAAATCG
>CAZTYA010000138.1:0-5742 GCA_964617255.1 uncultured Syntrophales bacterium | reverse complement strand
TTCGGCGCGCAACGCCTCGCCGAGCCAGCGCAGCTCCTGGCGGACCTTCCCAGGCATCAGGCGGAAGGTATTCTCAGTGAAATGGAGCAGGATATCGCCGAAGACGTGAAAGAACTGCTTGCTCTGCCTGAAGAAAAGGCCGGTGGTCTGATGACCACCGCTTTCCTGAGCTATCCGCCGACGCTTACCGTGGGGGAAGCTATTGAGGCTATCCATCGCGAAGCGGAAGACATGGATTTTGCTTATTATATCTATGTCGTCGATGAGAATGAGCATCTGCTGGGTATGATGAGTCTCCGGGAGCTTCTGGTGTCCCCTCTCGACGGCAAACTGGAAGATATGATGGACACACGTATCGTGTCCGTGACCATAGAGGAAGACAGGAAGGAAATCGCGAATCTGTTCGCGAAATACGGGATTATGGCCATCCCGGTTGTCGATGACGACGACCGGATGATGGGGGTTATCATTTTTAGGAATATTCTGGAGATTATCGCTCCGCATCTGGGGAAATAGGCAAGATGAACGAAGAGGGAGACAGACGCAGTCATGGCGAAGCGATTCTTATCTCGAATTCAGCAGATGATCTCCGGCATTTTCCGGACGCGTTTCTGGATTACCCTGTCGGTGTTCTTCGCCCTCGTCGGTCCGGGCATCATCACCTCAAACGTCGATAACGACGCCGGCGGTATTACCACCTACTCCCTGGCGGGTGCGGATTACGGCTTGACCCTCCTGTGGATTCTCGTCCCCATCACCTTTGCATTGATTATCATCCAGGAGATGTGCGCCCGCATGGGCGTCGTGACCGGCAAGGGTTTGTCGGACCTGATCCGGGAACGGTTCGGTGCCAAAATCACCTTCTATCTGATGATCATCCTGTTCTTGACAAACCTGGGCAACACCATTGCCGAGTTTGCCGGTGTCGCGGCCAGCATGGAAATATTTGGCGTGAGCAAATACATTTCCGTGCCGATTGCTGCCTTTTTTGTCTGGCTGCTGGTGGTCAAGTGGAACTACAAGTCCGTAGAAAAGGTCTTCCTCGTCGCCTGCCTGTTCTATCTGTCCTACATCGTATCCGGCATCATGGGCGAGCCCGACTGGCATCAGATTGGAACGTCTTTCGTCAATCCTTCCGTGCAATTCGATCCGGGATATCTGGCAATGGCCGTCGGTCTTGTCGGCACGACGATCGCACCCTGGATGCAGTTCTATCTGCAGTCTTCCGTTGTGGACAAGGGCATCCGTACCTCCGAATACCGCTATACGCGCATCGACGTGATTGTCGGGTCCTTTACGGTCAATGTGGTGGCGTTTTTCATCATCATGCTGTGTGCCGTAACCCTGTTTCAAAACGGCATCCGGATCGAGACGGCCAAGGATGCGGCCCTCGCTCTTGAACCCCTGGCGGGCAAGTACAGCTCTCTTCTGTTCGCGTTCGGACTTCTCAACGCCTCCCTGTTTGCGGCCTCCATCCTGCCGCTCTCCACGGCTTATACCATCTGCGAGGCATTCGGCTGGGAGTCGAGTGTGAACCACAAATTCGTCGAGGCGCCACAGTTCTACGGTCTCTATTCGTTCATGATCTTTTTGGGGGCGGGCATCATTCTTTTGCCGCAATTTCCCCTGATCTGGATCATGTACTACTCTCAGGTGCTCAACGGTCTGCTCCTGCCCGTGATCCTCATATTTATGCTTTTGCTGATCAACGACCGGCGTCTCATGGGTAGATACACCAACGGCTGGGCCATGAACATCATCTCCTGGCTGACTGTATCGGCTCTGGTGATTCTGTCGCTGGCAATGGTGATTTCTCTCATCTGGGAAGCGTGATTTTGGGTTCCCGGGATGGCCGGTAGAGCAGGAATGTCCGCCCTAGAATCTGGGCGACTTCCGCTTGCAGATTCACCGCCAGCTCCGCCGCAGCTTCCCGACGATCCGTCGCACTGTTCTCCAGAAGCTTGATCTTGATCAGCTCATGGCGCTCCAGGGCGGCATCGGTTTCCTGAAGGAGGGTGTCGGTAATTTCACTTTTACCAATCAGGACGACCGGTTTGAGATCGTGACCGAGTCCCCGCAAATATCTTTTTTGTTTTCCTGTCAGCATTTGAGGCGTCGATACCGGTTACTTCAGTAAATTAAACAACCGCGACCAGCGCACGTCGAAATGATCGCTGTCCCAGGACCAGTAAATAATAAAGGCCTTCCCCATGACATCTTTCAAGTCAACGGGACCCCAGAAACGGCTGTCATAACTCTGGTCCCGGTTATCGCCCATGACAAAGATGGAATCAGGCGGGACAATCACGGGGGGGAAATTGTCCCGTGGCTGGAGAGCTCCCGGGATGACATAATTGTCTACATAGACGCCATGTCCATCCTGATAGGGCCGGTCGTTGACATAAATCACCTTGTTTTTGATTTCAATCTTGTCACCACTCAAGCCGATGACGCGCTTGATGAAATCTTTTGAACGGTCCTGAGGATAGATGAACACGACAATATCGCCTCGCTGCGGCTCGGTGACCGGGATAACGGTATTCCGCAGCCAGGGGATTTTAACGCCGTAAATGAATTTATTTACCAGGATGTGGTCGCCGATCTGCAGGGTCGGTTTCATGGAACCGGAAGGGATCTTGAATGCCTGGACAACAAAGGTCCGGATGAACAATGCGATGAGAATGGCAATGATGATCGCCTCGGCGTATTCCTGAATTTTCGATTTGGGTCTGGATGCACGTGTCATAAGATTCTTTCCTTAGTCATAGGATAATAAAAGGGTAAAGCAAACCAGGGCCGAGGCCACGGAACCCTTCCAGAGAAGGGTCGCCATCCGACCGGTTAAAACACGAAAAGGGGTTCGGTATGAGGGCCTTAATTTGGATTCCTGATGTATCAGGGCAGAGAGCAGACCCAAAAGACCGCCGAGGCAGAAACCACCGACCAGGCCCACAATCAGGAAGGGCGGTGTCAGAAGCAGCGCCAAAAGGCAACAGCCGACAAGAGAAATGATAACCGATTGCCGGGTCGGTCCGAAACGGGGGGAACCCTGCAGGGAAAAGAAAATATCGGCAATTTCGACGGCAACGGCGATCAGGCACATGACCAAAAGCGCTTGCCAGCCGATTTTTTCGAAACCCGTGATGATTGCGTAGACCAGAACATCCACCACGATCAGCACCAACCCCGGGAGTCCGTGAATGCACAGAAATATCCCCAGGAATAAAAGGATGATGAACAGGGTCAGGCCAAAAGCGTCCAGGGGAGACAATTTACTTCTTCCTGGTGATCGCTGAAGGTTTAATCTTTTCAAACAACAGAACGATGGGGCTGGCGATAAAAACCGTCGAATACACACCGGCGACGGTACCAACCAGTAAAGTGAAGGCAAAATTGTGGATCACCGACCCTCCAAAGAAAAACAGCACAATAAGGACCATGAAAACGGTGAGAGAAGTCAGGATCGTTCTGCTCAACGTCTGATTGACGCTCAGATTGATGACGTCTCTTAGCTCCATGCGGATATTTTTCCGGGCGTTTTCACGGATTCGGTCGAAAATAACGATGGTGTCGTTGATCGAAAAACCGATGATCGTCAGCAGGGCCGCCACAATATTCAAGTCGAATTCCTTGTTCATCAAGGAAAAGATCGATAGGGTCACCAGAACGTCATGGACCAATGCGATAATGCCGCCCAGGGCATAGCGGAATTCAAACCGGAATCCCACGTAAACAAGAATGCCGATCCAGGAGAAAATGATGGCCAGGAGCGCCTTCTTGGTCAATTCTTTTCCGACTTTCGGTCCCACCACTTCAGTCCGCTGGATAACAAAACCGCCTGCCGGATACGCGGTGCTGAGAGATGTTTCGATCTTTGCTTCCAGTCCTTTTAAATCCGCACGAACTTCCGGCGTCCGTACGACAATTTCATGGGAACCATAGGTCTGAATGATGCTGTTTTCCAGACCGATCATCTTGAATGTACTGCGGATCGTGTCGATCTGCGGTTCTTCTTTGAATTTAATCTGTACCAGGGAGCCCCCCGCGAAGTCGATGCCGTAGTTGAGCCCGCCATGCCAGACAATTGAAGCGATGCCGATCAGGATAATTACCACCGATACAATCGTCGTGGCTTTCATCCAGCGAACAAAGTCGATTTGGGTATTGGGTTTGACGAATTCCATGTATGCCATGAGATGATCCCCTTTTTAGATACTGATAGCCGTTATTTTACGGTTCCAGATGAAATAGTCGTAAATGATGCGGGTGACAAAGACCGCCGTGAACATGCTTGCGGCGATACCGATCGTCAACGTTACGGCAAAACCCTTCACAGGGCCCGTCCCGAAACCGAACAGGAAGAGAGCCGCCACCAAGGTTGTTACGTTCGAGTCGAAAATGGTTAAAAAAGCCTTTGCGTAACCCGCTTCCACCGCTGCACGCGGTGTTTTGCCCGTCCGCAGTTCCTCCCGAATCCGTTCAAAGATCAGGACGTTGGCGTCCACCGCCATACCGATAGTCAGAACGATACCGGCAATACCGGGGAGCGTCAGGGTCGCGCCGAACATGACCATGGCACCCAGAAGCAGAAAAATGTTCATGAACAGGGCCAGGTCGGCGATCAAACCGGACGCTCTGTAATAGATCACCATGAATATGAAAATCAGGATGCCCGCCACAATGCAGGACCAGGTTCCCTTGTTGATGGAATCCTGGCCGAGAGACGGCCCGACGGTCCGTTCTTCCAGAATATTAACGGGGGCAGGCAGGGCGCCGGCTCGCAGGACAATCGCCAGGTCGCGGGCTTCCTCCATCGTGAAAGCCCCTGTAATCTGGGCTTGCCCGCCGGAGATGCGCTCCTGGATGACCGGAGCGGAGTAAACATTGCCGTCGAGGACGATGGCCAGACGTTTCTTGACATTTTCACCGGTAATCCGGTCAAAATCATCCGATCCCTGGGCATTGAACTTAATCGCCACATGGGGTTCGCCGAACCGGTCACTGATCTGGACCTTCGCGCTTTCCAGGGCGTCACCGGTGAGCAAGGTCTTGCTCTTCAAGAGATACGGGGCGGATGTCTGACGTCCCGTTTCGCGGTCAAGATGGAGGCCATAGGCGACTTCGCCGCCTTCAGGAATGTTTCCTTTCAGGGCGTCCTCCAGACTGTGTTCGTCATCGACGAGTTTAAACTCCAACAGGGCCGTTTTGCCGATCAGATTTTTCGCCCGTTTTGTATCCTTGATACCCGGCAACTGGATCAGAATGCGGTCGTCACCTTGAGGAATAATTTCGGGCTCAGAGATGCCGAACTGATCCACACGGTTCCGAATGGTTTCCAGAGATTGATCGACCGCCATTTTTTTCACTTCCGCCACACGGTTGACATTCATCTTCAAATAAATCTTTTCCCGGCCTTCAATGGTTTCCGAGTTGACGATCTCAAGATCGGGATAATGGTTTCCCAGGGTTTTTTCAAATAATTCCCTTGCCGCCGGGTCGGTCAATTCCAGGGTAATCATCTTGTCGGACGTCCGATCGACATTGCGAAACCTGATCTTGTTCTCCATCAGGGATTCTTTCAGATTATTGGACAGCCTTTCCAGAGTCGAGTCCACCGCTTTATCCGCATCGACTTCCAAGACAAGGTGCATGCCGCCCTGGAGATCAAGGCCCAGATGGATTTTGTCCTTGGGCAATTTTTCTTTCCAGAAGTCAGGCAGTTCGGAAACAAAGGTCGGGGTC
>CAZTYA010000137.1:3402-5770 GCA_964617255.1 uncultured Syntrophales bacterium | reverse complement strand
AGAATCGCATTGCGATACCCAATCGCCTTTTCAACGAAGGTCGGAGCCATCTATCATGAGGAAGCGGAAAACCGATCATGCAACTTGAAATTCACGGAAACAGATGAACATCCATTTGTAGATTCGTATCATTCTCTATTCCAGAGAGAACCATCGGCCATCAATGAACAAGATCTCACATTATATATCAATAGATTAAAGCTTGAAAATGCACGACAGCATGTACTCAGCGGAAATTTTACCAGAGCCCGTCAAATGCTTCGCTGCGGCTTTTGCACGCCCTTCGGGATTCGAAAATTCCTATGGGGTTCATACATGAACAGGATTATGTATTATGCTTGGCATTTGAGGGATAAAATATGTTGATAAACGCCTCCCGGATAGCCTTCTTTCAATATTCAGTTCATTATAATTGCTTCATGATTTACCTCATCACCATTTCCCTAATAAATACCATCCTGTTCATGCCGGTCGTTGCTTATGCAGATCCGGTAAAGGGAAAACTGGACTTAAATAAGTTCACCAAACTTGTAGATGGAAAACATATTATCCGGCTGCCGCCCGGACTTTATCCGATATCCGAGACCATTGTATTGTCATCCTACACCACACTGGAAGGAGCGGGCCCGAACACGATCCTGAAAGCGGCATCCCCTTTCTCGGGTCAGCGGTTTATAACAAGTTTAAATGAAAAAAATGGCTGCAGGAACATTCGTCTTCGATCCTTCAAAGTGGTTTTTGATATTCCAATTCCAAGAGGCAGTCTGCCGGGGATACTGCGCTTCGATCATGTAAATGATCTTCAAATCAGAGACATATCTATCAACCTGAATACAAAGCATTATGGGATCGATTTGTCCGCAAATGTACAAAATGCGACCATCGAGAATAATACAATCGAAAATTGGGGACAGGGTGGCGCCATAATGGTCCGTAACGGAAATCAACAAACCAATATGGAATCCAGGAACATCATCATAAGAAACAACACACTGAAATCCTATTATGATGAACCACTGGCTGTATTCGGCTGGATGGGATCCGTCAGAAACGTAACGGTGGAAGGCAATCATGTCATCGGTGAGGGCTCTTCGTTCGGGATCACCGCCTTCGGAATGGATACCCCAGGGCATACGGGCAAGCTGAGCGATGTTGTCATTCGGAAAAATATCGTCCGGGGCGGAAGGCACGGCGCCATCGGCATCAAGGGCGGTGCCGAAAGCATCACCGTATCGGACAACATAATCCTTCACGCCGAAGGAGACGGAATCTTTATTCACGCGGGAGGAAGCGGCCTGCCCGGTGTCAATGGCGTCCAGGTTCGGAATAACGAAATCAGCGACGCCGGACGGCATGGAATTTTTGCCGCCGGATCTGAAATAACAATTGAAATGAACAAGATATCGAACACAAAGGCCAGCGGTATCGATATCCACGGCACCGTTACCGTAATCGACAATCGGATCCGGAACACAGAACCGGGGATCCCGGCAGACGAAGTCCATAAAAAGATCATGAAACAAAACACGTGCCGCAATGCGCCGATACGGATTCTGAACAAGAGAAGCATGGAAACGGAATGCAGCATCATCGAGCAAAATGACACCGGGGAGGGGCAACCATCGTCACCTATCGGAAATCAATAAATCACGGCACTGCCGATGCGGAATCAGGGCGCCATCCGGTATCAGCGCCGGCCAGTGATTTCAAGTGGGATCCAATCCTCTGTTATTACACGATTTATATCTGCATCATGCTTGCGGGAGGCATCGCGGGCACCCAAACCACGATCTATGGGGCCGCCCTGTTCCTGCTGCTCCTGTATGGACGCTATTGGCGATATCTTGTGAAGACGAGGTTGAATTTCCTCACAAGCTGCATATTCCTGTGCCTTTTCATACCCTTGATCCCGCTGTTCTCGCATGACGGGAAAACCCTGCACGCGTCGCTGCTGGAACTGGCCAAGTATACAGCCCTGCACATGGTCATCCTGCTGGGCATATCCTTACCCCTTACCCCCCTCAGCCGTGCACGAAAAGCCTGGATTCTTCATATAACGATCCTCCTGTTTCTTATCATCGGCTGCATATGGAGCATCACGCACGGGTACAAAGATCCCCGGATGAAGGGATTCCTTCCGAATCCCAACACATTTGCCCTGACAGCCATGATGCTGCTGTTTCTGACCGACATGGAATCCCCCCGCTCTCTCACCCGGCGAGCCAGCCATCTGGTCGTAATCACCTTTTTGTTCCTTTCCCGAACGAGCGGTGCTTTCATAGGATACCTTGCCGGCATCATCCATTTGAATCTCTTCGTAAAAAAAAGACGACTTCTGAACAAAATCCTTGTCCTCGTGATCTCCGTA
>CAZTYA010000137.1:0-3392 GCA_964617255.1 uncultured Syntrophales bacterium | reverse complement strand
ACCCTTGGCCATCGTACTGTTCTCCGCAATCCCGCCGGAGGAATTCAAGGTCATCGAGACGACGAAGGAAAAGATCGAATTGGTAGAGAAAAACTACAGCCGCGTTCTTTCGGGCCATGAAATCAACTTTTATTCCATGATCGAGAGGCGGGGTGCCGATTACACATCGGGTCTATGGCGGCTTTACCAATGGAATCTCATCATCAGACTTCTATTTCATTCCTCTTTGGAGAAGGTTCTGTTTGGATACGGAGTCGGAACGACAGATATCTTCTTCAGGCAGAAGGCACACAATGACTATGTCCGGCTCCTCTTCGAAACAGGCATGATCGGCCTGATTCTGAATCTGACCGTCTGGATCGTACTTTACAGACGCATGGCCCCAAAATACCGCTGGGTCGTTGTCATGATTGCCGTCTACTGCTTCACGGAAAACAACTACGATCATTTCCCGGCCATGAGTCTTCTCGTGTTTTTCATGATCAGTGCAGGAAAGCCGAATCATGCCGAGAAAGCGAAGCGGGAAAGCATTGAAATGAGGCATCCACAGACCGCAGGGATCGTTTCCCTTTCTAAAAAGCGGGTTCCCGTTCAACCGCCTGCAGGAAAGGTTGCTCCGTGAATATCCTGTTTCTGAATAATTACCATTACATTCGCGGCGGGGCCGAAAGGGTTTTCTTCGGCGAGATGGACATGATGAAAAGGCGTGGCCATGCGGTTGCCGGCTTTGCCCGCAGGCATTCCCTGGACATACCCTCGGAATACGATCACTTTTTCCCGCCCGACATCCGGACGGACAGGATCGGCCTGTCATGGGAGACCGTGAGGACTGCCACGGAGATGTTCTATTCTCTCCGTGCAAAAGACGGGTTGAGAAAACTGATCGAAGAATTCAGGCCCGATATTGCCCATGTTCATAACATGCACGGCCGCTTGACCGCTTCCGTACTCAACCTTCTTGCGGAAAACGCAATACCGGTCGTCATGACGCTGCATGATTACAAACTGGCGTGCCCGAACTATCAATTCACGGCTCGTCAACGCATCTGTGAAGCCTGCAAGGGGGGGCGATATTATAAGGCCATCCTGAATCGCTGCCACAAGAACAGTTGCCTGGCATCGGCCACGGTTGCCGTGGAATCGTACCTGAATGACCGGTTGATCAAACATGGAAACAACATTGAATGCTTCCTGTCGCCCAGCCGTTTCCTGAAACAGAAACTGATCGTTTTCGGATGGCCTGAAAACCAAATCAAGTTTGTCCCGAATTTCCTGAACCTCCCCGACTTTCATCCGGATTACACACCCGGCGGCTACTTTCTCTACCTCGGCAGATTGTCCAACGAAAAAGGAATCCGGACACTGATCCAGGCCTTTTCAAAGATGCAGAACCGCAATGCGAAGCTGCTGGTCGTCGGCGACGGCCCCGTCCGG
Organism: uncultured Syntrophales bacterium; assembly: GCA_964617255.1. Classification (GTDB taxonomy): domain Bacteria; phylum Desulfobacterota; class Syntrophia; order Syntrophales; family JAAYKM01; genus JAAYKM01. The sequence goes on along the minus strand of CAZTYA010000137.1, from coordinate 1,958 downwards.
AAAGAATTGGAAGATCGGGCAGACAACAATCAGAGAATCCATTTTGCCGGGTACCTGGAAGGTGATTCCCTTCTGGAGGCAACCCGCAATTCCCTCGCCGTCGTGGTACCCTCCGAATGGTACGAAAATGCCCCGATTTCCATTCTTGAAGCATTCGCATGCGGCAAGCCGGTCATCGGGGCGGCAATCGGCGGAATACCGGAAATGGTCGAGGAAGGCGTGAACGGTTTTCTCTTCGAATCCGGAAACTGCAATTCCCTGAGGATTGCCCTGGACCGTTTTGCCGGGATGGATGCAGCGGAGATCGAAACCATGGGCAGGGCGGCGCGAGAGAAGGCGAAACGGGAGTACGGCGCAGAATCGCATTACCGGAACCTCATGGAGGTATATGAGAATGTGAGGAAGGGGCAAGGGACCCAATGAACATCGCCTACGTTGCCGTCAAGGGGATGCCCGTCGGCGGCGGCATCGAAAAGGTGACGGAAGAGATCGGCAAGCGGCTGGTGAAGAAGGGACACGAGGTAACCGTCTATTCCAGCCGGGATTACGGAACGGTTGACGGCTTTCACCAGGGCATGAGGATCGTGACGGTCCCTTCGTTCAACACCAGGGCACTGCACAAGCTTTCCATCTGCTACCATGCGACACGCGACGTCCTGCGCAGCGGGAATGCCGACATCGTCCATATCCACGCCGTCGGGCCGTCGATATTCTCGATCTTCCCCCGGATGAAAGGCATCCCGACGGTCGTGCAGGTCCACGGCCTGGAGTGGAAGCGCGACAAGTGGGGGATCTTCGGCAAGGCCTTCTTCAGGCTTTCGGACTATTCCGCCGTGTTCTTCCCGGACAGGGTGACATCGGTCTCGATGGTGCAGAAAAAGTACTATGAAGACCGGTTCAGCCGTGAAGTCGTTTACATCCCCAACGGCGTCGCCCCCGTGGAGAAACGGCAACCGAAATGGATCCTGGAACAGGGACTCGAACCCAACCGCTATATTCTCTTTGCCGCCCGGCTCGTGGAGGAAAAGGGCGCTCATTTCCTGATCGAGGCCTATCGCAGGCTGGAGACGGACAAGAAGCTCGTCATCGCGGGAGACGCCGCCCACATGGAGAAGTACAAGGATAAGCTCCGGAGGCTGGCCGGGAATGATCCGCGCATTCTCTTCCCCGGCTTTGTCACCGGCGAACCGATGGAGGAGCTGTTCAGCAACGCCTGCCTGTTCTGCCTGCCATCGACGCTGGAGGGGCTTCCCGTCGCCCTCCTCGACGCGATGAATTATGGAAACTGCTGCGTGTGCAGCGACATCCCGGAGAACCTGGAGGCCATGGAGGAGCATGGCCTTGCCTTCCGCAGCCGAAGCCCGGAGGACCTGTACCGGGTTCTTGCAGACCTCCTGGCTCACCCGGAGAAAGTGGAGGAGAAGAAAGCGGCGGCCCGGGCCCATGTCCGGAAGCATTACTCCTGGGACCGCGTGACCGACCAGATGGAAGCGCTCTACCTCGATCTGGCCGGGAACAGGCGTCCGGTTTGAGTGCTCGGCAGGTACCATGCGCACGGGATCCCGGATCATCAGCGACAAACCCGATTGCCGCAAACGCGTTGTCTCCAACCCCGCTGTTCCGAACACCCTTTCAACCCATGATTCATTCTTGATATCGGCTGCTTACAAAGCATTGCCCCGCGATTGCGGCACGTTCATCATGCTTGGGCTTTTCATTGCAGTGCAAAAATATCTGACCTCCTTTTTTCTTTCATGATACGATCCGCGCCATCCGGCCCGAGGTGCGGCAAATGAATGAAAAGGTGAGAGAAGCGATTATCCGGCGGGTTGAAAACGAGCCCTTCGCCCGGAAGTTCGACCTGAAGCTCCTGGAGCTGGCGGAGGGCCACTCCAAAGTCGGGATGACGTTCACCCCGGACATGGAGAACATCTTCGGCATGGCCCACGGCGGCGCGA
>CAZTYA010000136.1:0-5786 GCA_964617255.1 uncultured Syntrophales bacterium | reverse complement strand
ATTTTACGGAAAATTTCCGGCGCCAGGCTCGATCCGCCCATCCCCAGCAGGATGGCCCGGTTGCAGCCGTCGGCCCGGACCCCGGCGACAAAATCCGCCACGTCCGGCCACTGGTCCTTGAAATCCTCAAAACTGTTCAGCCAGCCCAGACGGTTCGTAATCTCCTGCGGCGAGGGTTTCCAGACCGTATGGTCCCTGGACCATATCCGCTCAACCACTCTTTGTTCCTGCAGCCTCTGCAACATCCGTTCGCAAATCGGTGCAACCGCACCCAGGAAAACTGAGGAAAGATGCACTGACATAGGATCACCTCCATGGCGGATTTATCGTGTCCCTGTACCGTTTGCCACCGATAGTAAAGAAACCCCTTCGTAATTGCAAGGATTGCTTCGTTCCATCGCTGTCCGCAACATGCCGGCGGATCCAATCATGACATGCTGCATCCGTCCGCAACCTGTTACCCTGACAAAAATGATCGATCCGGTGCGCTCCCGCGCGAGAAACACCATCCAAAACAGGATTGTGAACATTCAGGTTGCGGGTACTGTTTTTCAAAATTCTGCCGGACTGCGGTTTTTTTGCCTGATCACTTCGGTCACCCGTCTCTCAATGGATGCATTGTGCCTGTAAAACCAAGGCTATGGTGATCGCTTACTGCAAGACATCGGCTGAGCGCATCATCCGACCGGATAATAGGCGCAATTCCAAAGAAACTGTTCTTTCTGCCTTGTGGCAATAAAACAGATTCTCTGGTCCGCCAAAAGCTGCTGTGCGATGTAAGAACAACTCAGACAATTCGATTGACTTACATGCCGACGTTTTTTATATTATTTCTGATTGGAAAAACAATCATTATGATCAGACCTGTGATCGGAAGATCTTTTAATCGGTTATTTGCGGCTTTGGTTTCGAAAAACGCTTCTTTATGAAGCCCACAAGATTTTCATCGTCGTATTGCTCGGTCAGGAGACATCGCCATGAGCACATTACACGTGGGTGTAATAGGAATCGGACATCTCGGAAACTATCATCTGCAGAAATACCAGAAATTTGAGCATGTAGAAATCGTCGGTGTTGCTGACTGCGACCTGTCACGGGCGGAAAAAGCAGCCGGGATATACAACTGCAGTGCCTACAGCGATCATCGCAGGCTTGTAGATAATGTGGATGCCGTAAGCATCACCGTTCCCGCACGCGACCATCACACCGTGGCCAGGGATTTTCTGATTGCAGGTAAAGATGTTCTAATCGAAAAACCCTTCACGGCCACGCTTCCGGAGGCGGACGAGCTTATCCGTCTGGCGGCGGAAAAAAATCTGATTCTTCAGGTGGGATTTATCGAGCGGTTCAATCCGGCGGTTGTGGCTCTGGACAAGGTCATTCGCCAACCCATGTTCATCGAATCGCACCGCCTGCACCCCTTTATCGAACGCGGCACGGACGTAGACGTGGTTCTGGATCTGATGATCCACGATCTTGACCTCATCCTCCATTATGTCCCTTCCCCTATTAAGAATGTCGAAGCGGTGGGGGTCCACGTCCTCTCGGACAAGGTGGATATCGCCAATGTGCGCCTGACCTTCGACAACGGCTGCGTGGCCAATATCACGGCCAGTCGCGTCACCCTCAAGCATATGCAGAAACTTCGTTTTTTCGGTGTGGAGGGTTATCACTCCGTTGACTTCAGCAAGCGGGAACTTGTTTCGGTCAAGCGGCAGGAAAAGGAGGGGGGGGAAATCGAAATCGGCCTTAATGCGGTGCAGGTTGCGCAATATGACCCGCTGGAGGAAGAAATCCGTGCCTTTGTCGACAGCGTTACACAAAGGACCGAGCCCCGCGTTTCCGGCGCTGAAGCCAGAAAATCCCTGGAACTGGCGCTCTTGATCAACGAAAAAATGAAAACCGGGAGGGACGTGGCATTATGATCCCCATGGTTGATCTCAGAAGACAGTATCTCCGGCTTAAATCGGAAATCGACAACGCGGTCCTGGAGGTCCTGGATAAGACCCAGTTCATTCTGGGTCCCAATCTCTCCGCTCTGGAAGCCGAGCTGGCGCATTATCACGACGTGCGCCATGCGGTCGGCGTGGCCAGCGGGACGGATGCTCTGCTGCTCGCCCTGCGGGCTTTGGGGGTTGGCGCCGGGGACGAGGTCATCACCACGCCGTTTACTTTCATCGCTACGGCGGAAGTGCTGGGACTGCTTGGAGCAACGCCTGTTTTTGTGGATGTCGATCCGCAAACCTTTAATATCAACGCTGCACTTATTGAACAGGCCATTACGGAGAAGACAAAGGCCGTTATCCCTGTACATTTATTTGGGCAGCCCTGTGACATGGATCCCATTATGACGGTCGCCGGGAAAGCCGGCCTGAAGGTGATCGAGGACTGCGCGCAGGCATTTGGTGCACTTTATAAGGGGAAAATTGTAGGCACTTTCGGCGACGCCGGATGTTTCAGCTTCTTCCCCAGCAAAAATCTGGCCTGCTACGGCGACGGGGGCATGGTCCTCACGGATGACACCGAACTTGACGCCCGCCTGCGGGTGCTGCGTAATCATGGAAGCGCGGTCCGGTATTATCATAGCACCCTGGGTTACAACAGTCGGCTGGATGAGGTTCAAGCGGCGATTTTACGCGTAAAGCTCCGATATATTGACAGATTTAACGAGGGACGGCGAAACGCGGCCCGGTTTTACCAGCAATACATCCGCCGCACCGATGTAACGCTCCCTCACGAAGCCTCGCAGTGTCGTCACGTCTATCACCAGTATACGCTGTTATCGGAAAAGCGTGATGATTTTCAGACCGCGTTGATGCAAGCGGGTATCGCCAGCGCAATCTATTACCCCGTCCCTCTTCACCGTCAGGAGGTTTTTCACGGCATGCCCCACCAATCCCTACCGGTGACGGAAGACCTGGCGGCGCGGGTTCTTTCCCTGCCTATTTTCCCGGAAATCACCGAAGAGGAGATCCGCCGGATCTGCGATGTCATCAATGATTGTGCCTAAAGGAGAACCTCGTCGCTCTGTTTTCATCGTTGCCGGTGAAGCCTCCGGCGATCTGCACGGAGCCAATCTTGTCCGCGAGATGAAAAAGCTTGATCCCGCCCTCACCTTCTCCGGAGTCGGCGGGAAAAGACTGGAAGCGGAAGGGGTGCACCTGGTGGCCCGGTCTGCCGATATGGCGGTCGTCGGCATCACGGAGGTTTTTACAAAAATCCGTTTTATTCTCGGGATCTTTTCCCGGATCCGAAAAATGCTGCGGGAGGAAAAACCGGACCTGCTGGTTCTGATCGACTATCCCGATTTCAATCTTCGCCTGGCTGCTGTAGCGAAGAGTTCCGGCGTCCCTGTTTTCTACTACATCAGCCCCCAGGTTTGGGCCTGGAGAAAAGGCCGGGTTAAGCAGATTCGCCGCATCGTGGACCGGATGGCGGTTATTCTGCCCTTTGAAAAGGCCTTCTATGCAGAAAGGGATTTTCATGCCGATTTCGTCGGGCACCCCCTGCTCGATGTGGTGAAGCGGAGCCGATCCCGGGAACAGGCGCTGAATGACTTCGGCCTTCTCGAAAAACATCCGATTGTGGCCTTGCTGCCCGGAAGCCGTGAAAAGGAGGTCAAGAGCCTGTTGCCGGTCATGCTCGGCGCCTCCGTCCTGTTGAAAGAAAAGTATCCGGACGCGCAGTTCATTCTTCCACTGGCCGAGACCGTGGACGCACATATGGTGGAGCAGATCCTCCAAGCGTCTCCTCCACCCGTAAAGATCATTTCGGGGCAGACCTATGATGCCGTCGGCCTCGCCGACGTTGCCCTCGTAACCTCCGGAACCGCGACCCTGGAAACAGCGCTCCTGGAAATACCGATGGTCATTGTCTACCGGATTTCGGCCCTGACAGCGGCCATCGGGAAGCGGTTGATCCGGCTGGCGCACATTGGTCTGGTAAATATTATCGCCGGCAAGACCCTGGTCCCGGAACTGATCCAGGAAGATGCCACCGCTGTTCGCCTTGCCCGGGAGGCACTGAAAATTCTTGCGGACAGCGACCTTCGGCAGGCCATTCTCGCAGGACTCACCGAAATGAGGCATCGGCTGGGAGAACCGGGCGCCTCTCAACGGGCAGCACAGATTGCTTTGCAGGTCATGGAGAAACATCGATTTTAACCGGGAACATGCCGGTATCCCGCAGACATGCCAATAATATCGATCATCTATCACATATTAATACACAAATCATCCTGATCAGATTGATACGTGGATATGTTTTTCGATTAAACAAACACAACTCATAAAAGGATGGAAGGTGTATTATGAAGATCCGTGCTCGCAATATCATCGAGGGAAAAAACAAAGCAGTTAAAAAGGGGCAGTAACCACTGAATTTTTAGGCGAGCTGCCGGACGGCGCCGAACGGGCTTGGATTGTCAACAAAATCGGCGGACACCTCAGCTCTTGTTGCCGGGAAAGAAGTTTACACGATAATCAACATATTAAACATCACGATCGAGAATAAACCCCTTCACCAATGAGCGAAATCAGAGGGGCTAAGAACAGCCTCTGCTTCCGTTTTCCTGCCCGGTATCATGCGTCACCGACCAGCAAAAAAATCCCCCATACGTAGGGAACCATGCACCGCGCCCGGGGGGAACGTTAGGCACATTAGCACCGCCAGCATATGGGGGATAATCAAACGTATCTGCAAATATCCATGAAACTATTCCCCATGTACTCGGAACCAGACACCGCGCCCGGGGGGAACGCTTGGCACCGCAGCCCGCTCGTACACGGGGAAATACGAAAATACCCAATCAAAAAAGGTCTATCCCCATGCGTACCTGGCAACCGAAGACCGCGCCCGGGGGGAACGCTTGGCCATCGGCGCCACGAACGCATGGGAAAAAACCAAAAACCTTTCCATTAAGCGAAAGAAAGTCCCCCCCATGCGGAATAGATGACTGATGCACCACGCCCGGGGGGAACGTTAAGTACACCAGCATGCCAATCGCATGGGAGAGAGGATCTAAAGGGAAAGCGCAAATCTTAGACCATGCTTAAAATGATCCCATTTACATGCGCATCCACACTGTCTTTCGCCCTTGGACAGTCGCTTTTTTATGGCAAAGAACCTGACCTATATGACGGCGGCAACTTTCTTTTTTGAAAGATGCTCCAGAATTTCTTTCAGTTGACTGGCCTCAAACGGCTTGATCATATAAAAAAGAATATCCTGATGACGGACAATGCTTTCCAATTCACGTGTGTTGTAACCCGTCATGGTAATCACATCGATATTGGGCAGATGCCTCCTGATGATCGGGATCAAATCGTACCCCTTGACATCGGGAAGAAAAATGTCCATCAGAACCAGGTCGTATACCGCATCCCGAAGCAACTCCAAGGCATTCTGACCCGATACTGCCGTTGAACAATCATGTCCCCACAGCTCAAGATATCTCTTCAGCAGATTCAAGAAGGGCACTTCATCGTCAACAATCAGAATCTTCATATACCGCCAACACTCATGGGAAAGATGACTTCTACTATTGCCCTCAGTAAATCAAAATACATGCCACAGAGCGTGTATTTTGTAAGATATTGATTTATCGGGATATTTAAGAATTCAGGCTTGATGGAGGGGGAAAAACCGAAATTAATCGTGGGTCACATATGACCCTTAATAGCTTTTTCTCAATTATTTATCTTTAATATCATGATGTTAAATTAATGTGTCATATATGACTCATAATGTTACTTTTCTAACCCATGCTGTTTCATCTTACGAAACAG
>CAZTYA010000135.1:0-5794 GCA_964617255.1 uncultured Syntrophales bacterium | reverse complement strand
GACCCGCCGGTGTTCGGGGCGGATGTTGAGATTTTTCGTGCCGTCGTAGAGAGTTTCCCCGTCCAGAATCACTTTGCCCCGGTCCGGTTTGCTCAATCCCGCGATGAGCCCCACCAGGGTCGATTTTCCGCAGCCCGAAGGACCGAAAACGCCGATGCGTTCGCCCTGGACCTCGAATTCGACACCAAGATGAAAATTATTGAACCGCTTCTGTAACGTGACCTGCAGCTCCATGTTTAATCCCTTCTCACCATGCGTCTGGCAAGCCATTCGTGAAAAACCAGCACAACGACGGAAATCGCAATGGAAATAGCGCACAGCGATAATGCCATGACGTCGCCCCTGGGTGAACTTGCGTATTCGTAGATGGCCAGCGGGATCGTTTGCGTTACACCGGGAATGTTGCCCGCCACGATGACCGTGGCGCCGAACTCACCCAGGCCCCGGGCAAACATGAGCACCGATCCGGCGATGATGCCGCGCACCGAAACCGGCAGGATGACGGTAATGATGGTATCGAACCACCCCGCGCCGAGGAGGCGGGAGACGTGGATGAGCCGCTCATCGATTGCTTCCATGGCCGTGCGCATCGGCCTTACCATAAGAGGAAAGCCGACCACGGCTGTGGCAATGACGGCCGCCTTCCAGGTGAAGATCAGTTGGATGCCGAGGGGTTGAAGCACATGCCGGCCGATCAAGCCTTCCCGGCCAAGCAGGATGAGCAGAAGATAGCCGATCACGACGGGCGGCAGGGTCAGGGGGAGGTTAACCGCCACATCGAGGGCCACCATGCCCCGGAACCGCCGGTAAGTCATGACGTAGGCAACCGCAAAGGCAAAAGGAAGAGACAGCAGGGTTGCTGTTGTCGCGACCTTGACAGAGAGCAGAATCGCCGAATAATCGGCCGGGGTGAAACCAAGCATCTGAACCTATTTTACACTGAAACCATATTTTAAAAGGACCTTCTGGGCGCCGTCGGACTGGAGATACTTCATGAAAGCCGCGGCATCCGACTTTTTACTGCCCTCCCTGGTTATCGCCATGGGGTAGGTTACGCGTGAATAGAGTTCCTGGGGTACAGTAAAGAGAATTTTTACATTTTGGGCCAGCTGCAGAGCGTCGGTCTTGTAGACAAACGCGCCGTCCACCTCACCACGGTCGGCGTACATGAGACACTCCCGCACATCTTTTGCCATGACCAGCTTGTTTTCAAGCTGCGTGTCCAGACCGGCCTTTTTCAGGGCTTCCATGGCATATTCACCGGCCGGGACGCTTTTGGGACTCCCGATGGCTATTTTTTCCAGCTTGACCACATCCTGCAATTTCGCCAATTTGGTTTCGGGCTTGCCGACGAAGACCAGGACATTGAAGGCGAAGGTCGAGACGTTCTTCTCATCGATCAGATTTTTTGTTTTTAAGTAGTCCATCCATTCCATGTTGGCGGAAAGAAAGATATCCGCCGGTGCGCCGTTTTCGATTTGCTTGGCAAGCGCCCCGGAAGCGCCGAAGTTATTCTGAAAAACGACGCCGGGATTCTGCTTGGTATAGTTGCCTGTGAGCTCGTTAACCACTTCCCGAAGACTGGCGGCGGCGGAAACATTGATGCCGGCGGCCAAGGCCGGGATGGTGAATAAACAGATCAGCATGATCGCAAAAAACGATACCAAAACCGATTTCTTCATGATTTCCTCCTGCAAGGTTTGATTGATACGATGTTTCCCCCTGACGGCTCCCTGGATATCGCCTCCTGTGAACCGTTAACCGGGTTCGGAATCCCGCTTCGGGAAAAATTCCTGCCAAGGTAAAGAGAGCATCTTTGATTCTTAACCCGCAATAATGATGAAAGACGCCGATCTTCCGAGGCTATATATCTCCGTATACAACAATATGTCAAGCCATTACAAGCTGCCCTATAAACACGGAGACTCTGTCAGTTTTCGCCCGGATAACTCTGCGTCAATCAGCCTGATCGCGTGTTCAACATTTCTGCATAGTCGTTTTTAAAAGATCATCAATTTATTTTTTTAAGTGAAAGAAAAAAGCTTGACATGCGCTATTCCCGATTATATATAGCGCATACGTTATGCACTTTAGGATATAGCGTATAGTGAATAGAGTCCTTCGAATCGCCTGATAGAGCATCACACCGCGGTTGAGCTTCATTACCGCAGCCCACAAAAATAAAAAACGCACCGAATATAAGGAGCGCTTAATATGAATGAGGAGGAGAAAAATGAAGGTTAAGAGGGGCGGTTTATTTTGGGCGACACTGATCTTTTTTATCTGCTTCAATGCCGGACTTTCCCTGGCGGCGATGGCAGGAGCCGGTACGGCAACATATCAGGCCTATGATCTGGGAGACGTGGTTGTTTCCGCCGAGGCAACCAAGGCCAAGGATATTGCAATCACCAACGAGATCACGGCGGAAGACATCCAGGCGACCAACAGTCATACCGTGGCCGAGGCCCTATCCCACGCACCGGGCGTACGCGTCACAACCGGGGCGAAAAATCAGGCTACGATTTCCATTCATGGCTTCGATCAGAGCCGTATACTCTTTCTCGTGGATGGTGTTCCCTTCTATGAAACCAAATTCGGTATTCTCGATCTGAACAGCGTCGGGACCGACAATATTGCCAAAATCGAAATCATCAAGGGCGCGCCTTCTGTTCTTTACGGCGCCAACAGCATGGGCGGCGTCGTCAACATCATCACGAAAAAAGGAACCGAAACGCCTTTCACCAGTGGTTCGGTGGAAATGTCGGAAAACGATACCTACAGATTTTCTGCGACGCACGGCATGAAGAAGGGCATTTTTAATTACTGGTTGAACTATGTGTATGAGAAATCGGACGGCTGGGCCATGTCGGACGACTATGATCCGAAGATTGGCGCTCTCAGAGACAGACGTCTGCCCGGTAATGCCAATGCTCAGCGGCGTAACCTGCTTTTCGAGAACGGCGGGGATCGCGAAAACTCAGATTATGAAAATAACAGCATCTGGGCCAAGTTCGGGATCGAGCCGAATGAGGATGCGGCGTATTACGTCAATTTCCACTACCGAACCCGGGAAAAGGGCGTTCCTTCCAATACCGAGTTCAATCAGGTCTTTTCCCGGCCGGTTTTCTCCCAATTCTACGCCGACTATATTCCCGAATACGATGAATGGGGGATCGATCTCGATGGGCGCCAGCGTCTGACCAGCAACCTGGTGGCCAAAGCGAAACTTTTCTATCATAAACATGAAGACAGTCTCTACGCCTACGAAGACCCGACACTGGAAATAAACCTGGCCAAGAGTCACTACCGGGACTGGGTGGCCGGTGGAAATCTCATGTTCGATTACCAGCCTGTCACGTGGGATGCGATCCGCCTGGCGGTTCACTACAAAAAGGACATGCACAAGGAACTGGCGGATGAATATCTCCCCTATGACGAGTTCTTTTCCTATACCGGTTCGGTTGGTCTGGAAAATGAATTTACCATGATCAAAAACCTCTCGGTGGTCATGGGTATCAGTTATGACTGGTATGATGTAACGAAGGCCGAGAAAACAATCACGGCCGGTAATGGTAATTTCGTCCGTCAGGATGATAATTACGAGCCAGATGACGACCGATTTAATCCCATGATCGGCGCCACCTATACCTTTGGCGATGGGACCAGGGTGTTTGCATCCGCCGCCAGAAAGAGCCGTTTCCCCACCCTGAGCGATTTGTACAATAATATCGCCGGTGGATCGGCTTTCCTGCACTCGGAAAAAAGCAACAACTATACGGTGGGGGTGTCGCGGTCTTTCGGGTCATTCTTCAAAGGCGACTTTTCGCTCTTCCGCCATGATGTCAAGGATAAGATTACGCGACAAACTATCGCAGGCACCAATTATACAGTCAACATCGGCAAGGTGAGAATGCAGGGTTGTGAGGTTGGTTTGGAATTTTATCCCCTCGATAAACTCATTCTCCGAGCCGATTACACCTACAACAATGCCGACGATCGGAGTTCCAATGCAACGAGCTCCAATTTACAGGGTATTCCCAAGCATATCGTGAACCTTTCCGGCCAGTACACGCTGCCGGTGATCGGCACCCGGATCGACGTGAACGGCTCCTATCAGGGAAGAGTTTTTAGCGGCAATGTGGATTCACTCTATTACCCGAATGAACCGGCGGTCATTGAACTGGACAGTTATTTCCTTTGGAATGCCAAGCTGACCCAGGAAATCGGGAAACACTTCGAAGTCTATGTCGCGGCGAACAACATCTTTGACGAAGACTACGAATGGAATGACGGCTATCCCGGACAGGGACGCAACTTCTGGACGGGTTTAACCGTCAAGTTCTAAAGCGGATTTTACAGTGACGACCTGTAGTAAAAAAGAGATTCTTCTTCGCTGGCGCTCATCAGAATGACAATTCGAGAATGTTCAGCGTATGGATCGTTGAAATCTTAACCCTCCTGCAAGATGATGGCCCTTATTGGCGGGCCCTCCTGAAGCGACTGCCAGGATCTTTCCGGGGTCAGATACGGGTCATCATCTTGCTACCTAAAAAAGGATACGCAAAACATGGAATGGCTCAAATATGCGGTGGATTACGGTATTATCGGATTGCTGCTGGTATTAAGCATCTGCTCGATCGCCATGGCGATCGAGCGGTTTTATGTTTACCGGCATATCCGGTTGGATCAATACCGGGATAAAAACACTCTGGAAGTGGATTTGACGCGCAACCTCCATCTGATTGCGAGCATCGGCAGCAACTCGCCTTATATCGGGCTCCTCGGAACCGTGCTGGGGATTATGCTGACGTTTTATGCCATGGGTCAGGAAGGCCTGACCAACGCGACGAAAATCATGACCGGCCTTGCCCTGGCCTTGAAGGCGACGGCCATCGGGCTCCTGGTCGCAATTCCATCCGTGGTGCTTTACAATCATCTCCTGCGCCGGGTTTGGGTCCTGGTCAAGGATTGGGAGAAGACCCATGGATCATAAACCCATCGATTACATCAATGTCATACCCTTCGTCGACATCATGCTCGTCCTGCTGACGATCGTTTTGACAACGTCTTCCTTTATCGCCTCGGGGATGCTTCCCCTGGATCTCCCCACATCAAACAATCGTGAAAATAACATCCTGAGAACACAGGTCATTGAGATTGACAAAGCCGGTCAGATCTACACCAACGGTCAGCCGGGCACCCTGCCTGAGATGCAGGCGGCGCTCAATACCCTGTGCCGAAAAGTGCCGATTCTGATCCGGGCAGACCGGGCCGTCGATCTCCAGTGTTTCGTCGATGTCCTCGACGCCGTTAAAATGATGCGGTTTGAGAAGGTCAGTTTACAGACAACGGAGAAAACATGACTTATCACATCCGGGCCATTGGCATATCAGTCATCGTTCACGTCCTGCTTGTGGCGGCCGTGGTGAGCGCCGGCACCCTGATAAAAGGACCGTGCCCGCTCCGGGTTATCACTTTCGACATTGCCAAGGCCGGGATCAAGGAAGTGGATCTTTCCGCACCGCCCAAGGCGCCTCTGAACAGGCCGACTCGCATTAAAAGACCGGCGCCGGTTATCCCTAAGGATCAACCAAATATCGTCCGGGAAGAACCTGTCATGACCTCCCCGACGTCTGATGTGCCGCTTCCGGAACCCGCACCCGTATCAATGGGTGAGCAGAACGCCGCCTTTTCCCGTCAGGCTGCAAAGGAGAACGGTGCAGACAGGGGTCTGGATGGTGATGGGGCCATTGAAGGCCAGGGCGGAGATAAAACAGCCCAGGAGCGATATCTC
>CAZTYA010000134.1:0-5807 GCA_964617255.1 uncultured Syntrophales bacterium | reverse complement strand
TCCAGACGTTCCCTGCCCCGAGGGTGAGAACCGTATCCTTCGGACGCACAATGGACGCCAGATGTTTCACAATGTTATCGAAAGCCTGGATATGCAAAACGTTTTTCTGGCCCCGGGCGATCAAGCTTTCCCGCAGTCCTCCTGTGGAAACGCCGGCAATGGGGTCTTCGCCGGCGGCGTAGATGTCCATGAGGATCAGCTCATCCGCTTTTTCAAAACATTCGGTAAATTCCGGGAAGAGAGCCTGGGTGCGGCTGAACCGATGGGGCTGAAAAACGACGATGAGCCGGTTCGGCCAGACCTGTTTCGCGGCCCCCAGCGTTTCACGGATTTCCGTCGGGTGGTGACCGTAGTCGTCGACGATGGTGACGCCGTTTACGCTTGCTTTCACTTCCAGTCTCCGCTGGGCGCCTGTAAACAGGCTGATTCCTTCACGAATCGCTTCAAAAGACAGATCGAATTCCCTGGCCACGGCGATGGCGGCCAGGGAATTGGCAACGTTAAACCGGCCGGGTACATTGAGAACGACTTCACCCAGGGATGTGTTCTTTTCAATGACTTCAAACCGGCTGCCCCGCTTTTCGGGACGGATGCGCTCGGCACGGTAGTCGGCCGGTTCATTGATTCCGTAGGTCAGTACCTTCCGCTTGATCTCCGGCAGGATTTCCCGGACGTGATCGTTGTCCGTGCAAAGGACCGTGATGCCGTAGAAGGGGACGCTGTTGGCGAACCGGAGGAAGGCGTCCTTGATCTCATCGATGTCTTGGTAGTGGTCCAGATGTTCCCGGTCGATGTTGGTAATGACCGCCAGATTCGGGGAGAGCTTCAGGAAAGAGCCATCGCTTTCATCCGCTTCGGCTACGATAATTGCGCCGTCGCCCAGCTTGGCATTGCTGCCGATGCTGCCGAGCTTGCCGCCGATGACCATCGTGGGATCGAGTCCGCCATGGGCAAGGATTGTCGAGATCATGGAGGTCGTCGTGGTCTTGCCGTGGCTGCCGGAAATGGCGACGGAGAACTTCATTTTCAGAAGTTCCGCAAGCATTTCGGCGCGGGGGATAACCGGGATGCCGCGCCGGTGGGCTTCCTGTACCTCCGGATTGTTCGAACGCACGGCGGTCGAGATAACCACCACATCGGCGTTCCCGATATGCTCTTCCCGATGGCCTTGAAAAATCCGGGCCCCCAGTGCGCCAAGACGCTGCGTGGTGTCGGTCACGTTGAGATCGGAACCGGTTACGGTGTACTTGAGATTGAGCAGCACTTCGGCAATACCACTCATCCCGATTCCCCCGATTCCCACAAAATGGATGCATTGGACTTTTCGCTGCATACCATGGATGGGATCATATTTTTTCATAAGCAAATTACCTGTTATCTTTCCGGTCGAGGGAACGGATCTTGCCGCGTGCCCCTCCTTTATATCATGAACCGCTCTTCTTATCGATCATCAATGCGCATTCGTTCACAATTTCTGATGCCGCATGCGGCCGCGCGAGTCGGCGGGCGCAGGTCTCCATCCGGCTGATCCGAGTCGGGTCGCGGTGAAGAGACAGGATCGCGTCCGCGAGTTTTTCTCCGGTCAACACCCTTTCGGGCAGCATGATCGCCGCTCCGGCACGGACGAGCACCTCGGCGTTTTTCGTCTGGTGATCGTTGGCGGCATAGGGGTAGGGGATCAGAATGGCCGCCCGACCACTGGCAGTCATTTCTGCAATGGATGTCGCGCCCGCCCGGCAAACGAGCAAATCAGCCTGGGCGTAAACGCTTGGCATGTCCATGATAAATGTATGCACCTCGGCGTCGAATCCCTTGCTTTTATAGGCATCGTTGATCCATTCAAGTTCTTGGGCACCGGTCTGATGAATAATATGAAGCCCCTGTCGTATTTCTTCCAGTTTATCCAGCGCAGCAAGGACCGCCTGGTTGATGGCTCTGGCGCCCTGGCTGCCGCCGAAGACCAGCAGTTTGAATTTATGTTCTGCTTTCATCGGTTTGTCCGGTGGCGACAAGAAGGCCGCCCGGATGGGGTTGCCTGTATGAAGGGTTTTCTTCTGTGGAAACCGCTTTTCTGTGTCGGGGAAGGTCAGAAAGATCCGGTTCACAAAACGGGCCAGGATGCGGTTCGTTACCCCCGGGTAAGCATTTTGTTCCGCGATGGAGGTTTTTATGCCCATGAGGTGGGCGGTCAATACGGCCGGTCCTGAGGCGTAACCGCCGACACCCAGGACCAGATCCGGCTGGAAGGACCGGATGATCTGAACGGATTGCATAAAACTTCGGGGGAGTTTGGCCAGGGCGGAAAACATGCCGATAGGCCCCTTTCCCTTGATCCCCGCGACGTCGATCAGGGCCAGGTCATACCCCAGGCCGGGAAGGACGCGCTTTTCGATGCCCCGTTCCGTACCCACGAAGAGGACGCGGTTGTTTCCGTCACGGGTCAGGATTTCCTCGGCGATGGCGATACCCGGGAAGAGGTGCCCTCCGGTACCGCCGCCGGCAATGATGATCTTCATGGTCGGCTCACCTTAAGCCTCCTGTGAGGAAATGTTCAGTAAAATTCCTATGGTAGCCAGGCTCATCATGAGCGAGGTTCCTCCATAACTTAAAAAGGGAAGGGTCAACCCTTTTAGGGGAATTAAACCCATCACGCCGGCGATATTGATAAATACCTGCATGAAAATCAGGATCGTCAAGCCTGAGGCCAGGAGCATGCCGAATAGATCGGGGGCCTTGAAGGCAATCATGAAGCCCCGGATGATCAATACTGCATAAAGCGTGATCACGACCGACACGCCGAGAAAACCGCTTTCCTCGGCGATGACGGAAAGGATAAAGTCGGTGTGCGGTTCCGGCAGGTAAAAAAGCTTCTGCATGCCGTCGCCGATGCCGACACCGAAGGGACCGCCTGACCCGAAGGCGATCATGGACTGGATGATCTGAAAACCGGTGCCGTAAGGATCTTTCCAGGGATCAATAAATGCTGTCACGCGTTTCCAGCGGTAGCCCTGACAGAGAGCCCAGATAACAAAAGGGGTGAACATCCCGATCAGCCCGAGAAGATGGACCAGCCTGGCCCCGGCAAGATAGAGCATGATCATGACCGTCACGGCCAGGATGGCTGTCGTGCCAAAATCGGGCTGGAGAATGATCAGCCCCATCAGGCAGGCCGTCACGGTCAAAGGGGTGAGAATGCCCCGAATGATTTCCTTGACATGCTGCCTTTTCCGGGTCAGGAAAAAGGCCAGAAATAAGACGATGGACACCTTTACCCATTCGCCGACCTGGAAGGCGATGAAACCCAGGTTCAGCCAGCGGGTGGCGCCGCCGACCTTTTTCCCCAGGAAAGGCACAAATAAAAGCAGCAGCATGACAAAGGAGAGGATGATCGCCGGATAGGCCACCACTTTCAGTTTTTGATAGGGCAAACGGGACATAAAGTACATAAGTCCCAGTCCGAATCCGACGAAAATGATCTGTCTTTTCAGAAAGTGCTGTCCGTCCTGGAAACGTTCCATGGCCATGATGGCACTGGAACTGTAGATCATGACCGTTCCGATTGTGACCAGCACCAGGGTGGCGATCATCAGGAGAAAATCCTGTTTGTTCTGCGAGACAGACAGCGATTCCATGTCACAACTTCCTCACCAGGGTCTGAAAAAAGTTTCCCCGGTCTTTGTAGTCGGTAAACTCATCGAAACTGGCGCAACCGGGCGACAGCAAGACCACATCTCCCGCTGTGGCCCGGCGGTGGGCCTCCAGGGTCGCTTCCCGCAACGTGGGGCGAACATCTGTTTCCACGAGTCCCCCTATCTTTTCCTTGATCCGATCCCGGGCTTCCCCGAACAGGATGAGCGACTTAACCCGAGCCTTGATCAGGGGTTCCAGGGTTTCAAAATCGCCGTCCTTGTCCCTTCCACCCAGAAGCAGGATGACGGGATTGTGAAATGTTTCCAGAGCCCTGACGACGGCGCCGACATTGGTGCCCTTGGAGTCGTCGTAATAGGCAACCCCCTGTTTTTTATCAATATATTCGATACGATGGGAGATGCCCCGGAACTCGGTAATGGTCTCGATGACCCTTTCCGGCGGACAGCCGCACATCCGGGCGCTGATGATGGCCGCCATGACATTTTCAACGTTATGGAGGCCCGGGATTTTGATCATATCCCGCGGATAAAATTCGTCTTTACCGCTGAAGCCGGAAAGAACCAGTTGATCGCCGCAGATGGAAAAACCCTGCGTCACATGTCTTGTCGAACTGAAAAACAGGGTTTTGGCTTTGAGCCGGTTTGAGAGGCCCTGGGTGTAATCCTCATCGGCGTTGAGAATGGCGAGGTCGCTTTCGTCCTGATTCAGGAAAACCCGTTCCTTGGCCTCCTGGTAGGCGGCGAAACTGCCGTGGTAATTCACATGATCACAGGTCGTGTTCAGCAGGACGGCGCAACGGGCATGAAATGCCGTGACCCACTGGAGCTGGAAGCTGCTGACCTCGACGACCACGAAATCCTCGTTTTGGGGACCTTCGCAGTACTCAATAAGAGGGATGCCGATATTGCCGCCGACGAAAACCTTTTTACCTGCATCTTTTAACAATTGTCCCGTAAGGGTGGTCGTGGTGGTCTTCCCGTTGGTGCCGGTGATGGCGACCATGGGCGGTTTCAGAAAGCGGCAGGCGATTTCCAGTTCGCTGTGGATGGGGATGCTTTTGCGAACCGCTTCCATCAGCAGGGGATCTTGCGGGGGGACGCCGGGAGAGGGGATGACCATGTCGATGTGATGCAAGGATACGGCATCATAAGGGACAATGTCGATGCAGATCCCTGCATTCCTCAGTTCCGTAAGGGCGTTCTCGATTCCCTCCGGCGTTTTCTGGTCCGCGACAATGATTCTGGCCTGTTGCTTGGCCAGAAAGCGGGCTGTGGCGAGGCCGGTCTTGCCCAAGCCGATGATAAAGATGTTTTGACCGCTTAAATCCATACGCATTCCTTTAACGCAATTTTAATGTACTGATGGCAACCAGGGCCAGTAGGATCGAGATGATCCAGAAACGGACGATGACTTTCGGCTCCGGCCAGCCCTTCAACTCAAAGTGATGGTGGAGCGGGGCCATCCGGAAGATGCGCTTGCCTTTGCTTATTTTAAACCAGCCTACCTGGAAGATAACGGAGAAAGTCTCGAGCACGAAAATGCCGCCGACGATGGCGAGGAGGATCTCCTGCTTCGTCAGGATGGCCAGGGTGCCAAGAGCGCCTCCCAGGGACAGAGAGCCGACATCACCCATGAAGACCTGGGCGGGGTAGGTGTTATACCAGAGAAAGCCGATCCCGGCACCGACGATGGCCCCGCAGAAGATCGTGAGTTCTCCCGCTCCGGAGACATAGGGGATTTGGAGGTAGTGGGCAATCTTGATATTTCCCGCGAAGTAGGCAAAAAGCAGATAGGTCATAAAGCATGTGATGGCCGGACCGATGGCCAGACCGTCCAGGCCATCCGTCAGGTTGACGGCGTTGGCCGATCCGACGATTATGAAGGTGGTCAGTAAAATGTAAAAAAGGCCGATATCCGGCAGGGCGGTTTTAAAGAACGGAAGGGTTACCGTGTGACTGAATTCGGGCCGGATGTAAATGACAACACTGACAAAAAAAGCGATGATGATTTCAGCTGTCAGACGGGTTTTGCCGGACATCCCCCGGCTGCTTTGGTTGGTGAGCTTACGGTAATCGTCAAAGAAGCCGATGATGCCATAACCGACCAGGACCAGGATGACAAGCCAGACATAGGACACCGTCAGATTCGACCACAGC
>CAZTYA010000133.1:0-5817 GCA_964617255.1 uncultured Syntrophales bacterium | reverse complement strand
TATCCGACTTTTTCACCTTTACCGTGCGGCCGTAGTAATATCCCCCCGCCAGTCCCGCAATAAAGATGATCATCCAGAGCCATTTTCCCAGCGGGTTATGCGACAGGACGGTAAACACGACCAGGGCCAGCAACGCCACAATCTGCCCGAAGAGAATCCACTTCGGCTTGACGTACTTGGCCTTGCGCCAGGTCAGAAGCATGAGCGCCACGCCCAGCACAAAAAGAACGAGAAAGAAGTACGAAACAATTTTCAGAAAAACAGGCCACATCTTTATTATATCCTTTTCATGACTACGCTTTCACCTGATGCAGTTTGGCCAGCTGGGCTCCCAGCATGTTGGCCACATCGTCCTTGGACATGTTCAGTTGCGCTCTGAGCAGCGCTTCCGCCCTGGCCGGGGCCATTCCCGTGTTTTCCACCTGCTTGAGAATATCCACCGCTTTCGTCAGACGCGGGTCCACGGCGACATCCATGCCTTTGCTCTGCAGCACACTGATCCGCGTTTCTATCAGGTTGCCGTATTGTTTGGTGGTCTGCCGCATGCCGTCGGCCACAAGCTGCTCGGCTTTACCGGGATCCACTTTGACAATGTTTTCCGCCTGCTGATAAAGATGCGTGGATTTGTAGGACGCCACCATGCCCGCCTGCTCGGGATCGGTAAACCGGCCGCCGTTTTTTTGCAGGATCACTTCCAGGTCTTTCTGTGACGCGCCGTAAGATTCCGCACCCACGCGATGTCCCGCCACATGGTCCATATCGTGGGCGAGTTTATCGGCTTCGGCCTGGAATACCTTAACCTTTTCGGGATCGGTCGGGATCGGCTCACCCGTCACTTTGCTGTACAACTCCCGGTTATAGATTTCCTGGGCGTCTTTTACGGGAACATCTTTGGCATGAACATCTCCCGGTTCGACCTTAAAGAATTTCCCCGGATTATTCGGATCCGCAACAATATCGCCAGGTTTGGCCTTCACTTTAACCGTGAAATCCAGATCGCTGCCCACTTTCGGTTTGGCGGTCGGATTGGTGGGCTTGACGATTTCCACATCGTTGGGATCCACGCCGTAGCGCTGGGCAATTTTTTCTTTCATCACTTTGTCGACATCGTCGGTGATGAGCTGCTTCATCTGCCGGTTGTAGGCAAGCTTGACGGAATCATCCCCTCGGTTGAGCGCCTGAATCGCGTGTTTGTCTTTCTGGCACGCCACGAGCGCTTCCTTGATTTCACCCGCATCGCCGCCTTTTAATGCCTCCGCCAGTTTATCCGCTTTTTGCTGCCCGGCCAGACGGCCCGCCTCCCAGGCCCGGACGCGAGCAGGATCGTCCAGTTTAGCCGTAATTTTGGCGGCGTCCGCGGCTGTCTCGGCACCTTTGGCCGCCTTTGCGGCATCGGTGACCGCCTCCGCGCTTTTTGCGGCTTTTGCCGCGTCCGCGGCGGTCTCCGCGCCTTTAATTGCCCTGACCCCGTCCATTCCCGCTTCCATGCCTTCCACCGCGACCTTGGCTCCGCCGGAGGCAAAATTGAGGCTGGCATCGACGGCGCCGTACAGAGCCCGGGCAACACGTTCCCCGACCGGAACATTCGGATCGAGCACTTTCTTCCAGTTGTCGATCCCGACCACGGATTCAACAAAACCGATCGGATTGGAGGCAATCGCGACGGCCACATGACCGACGGTCCCCGCAGCTTTCAAAGCTCCTTTTCCCGCGCTTTTGACGGTGTCGCCAACCTGAACCGAGGCATCGAAGGGATGGAGAATCAACTGCCTGGCCGTATCCACCGCCGCCTTTCCCACGGCCTTATAATTATCAGCGTCCGTAATCTCTCTGTATATATCTCCGGCTGTGTCCCCGGCAGCCGTAATCAATGCGCCGGTCGTATCCCTGATTTCGCGGGCAGCGTCAAGGGTGAGCCTCCCCAGGTCGCCGGGAAGCGCATCGAGGTCCCGGTTCACACCCGCTTCATAATTCTTCCATGTTTCAGACAATTGCGTCGCGAAAGAGTTATCCAGCACCCGCTGTTTTTCCAGTTCCGCCAATTGTTCTCTCATCTTTTCGATCTTATCCAGCTCTTCCAGATTTTCCCGGATATCGGCGAGTTTTTGCTGCGATGCGTCGATCTTATCCGTAAGGGCTTCAATGTCCTTATCGGGATTTGATTTGTATTCATCCCACGCCTGTGTACGCTGTGACTCCATGGCCTTGCCTTCTTCCGGGTCCACCCAGCCCCAGCGATCCGACCACTCTTTGCCCTGGCGCATCATCGAACGCATCGCGTCATAGTCGGATTTATTCATCCAGTATGGACCACCCTTGTCCCAGGGCGGCTGAAACCAGACCTTTCCCTGATATTCAAAACCTGATGGAATGGGATTGGGAATAACTGCTTCCTGTATGACCGGTTCCCGGCCTGCGGTTTCGGACAAAGAGACGTCCGGTTCGTTCGGGATAACCTCCGCTTCCTTCAAAACTTCAGACTCAGGCAAACCAGGTTCCGCAGCCGTCACATTCGGATCGGAGGGATTCAGGAGCCCGCCGATCAAACCGCGCATGTCACTCAGGCTCTGGAGACCGCCCATGCCGAAAAGCTGGAGAAACGCCCCCAGGGCCATCACCATGGAGCCGCCGGCCACAGCCAACAGCGTTGCCTCCGGCGAAAGCGGTTCCGTCTGTGTTTCTTGCGTACCTGGCGCTGTCGGAGATAAATCCTCCGACAGAGGCGCTTCCGTGCTGCCTGTGCCCTCCGGAAGGCGGGCGTAAATCAATTTGGCCAGACGCTCGATCTGGGTGCGACAGAAAGCCTTGGCTTCGGCGGCCCGTGCTTCAAATGAGGGTTGGGTATTGCGGTATGAGTTAGATATGCCATACTGGATGTAAAGCTGGCCGTTGCATTCCCGGCTTTTCCAGAAATATATTCTGACATAAAGGTGTAGGCTGCCGAATCGGTCGACGTCCATATGTTCCTCGATGACGCCGCCCGGCAAACCTTCATAGGGTTTGATGCTGTGTCCTTTTTCGCCCCATGTCAGGCGATTGGCGCGAAATTTTTCCGGCGACCACTCGGCATAGGAATCGTTAATGCCTTCACGGTAATTGGCGTAGGATGCTATTCTGATAAAGTCATATTCCGTGAAGCTTCTTCCGTTCTTGTTCGTCCAAACATAGTTTCTTTTTCCCGTGCAAAAAGAATATGCTCCGCTCGACTGCTTACTATAATCATGGAACCCTTCTCCTTCTCTTTTACTAAATTGATACCCTTCCGGCAGGTCGGAGATTTGCGGCAGGGCATCCAGAAGGGTTTTTCCCATGGTCTGGGCAACCAGGGCAAACGCGTTTATCTGATATCCGATCACACACACAGACAGCGCTATGCATAAAAATACCGGGAATATCAGACGGTTTTTTATGTTAAAGCGCATGGCCGCAACTCCCGCAGAATTTTGCGTCCGCCTTGACCGGTTTGCCGCAGGCAGGGCAGAAATTCTTCTTTGAAGATGCCCGAACCTTTTCTTCCGGTTCAGTGTCCGCAGCCGACTTTACTGCCGCATCAAATTTCTTCTGCCCGGGCGCCGTCCATGGTTTGATCCCGCAGCGCTCCCGGGCCTCGGCAAAAAGTTCCCAGAATTCATTATCCACCGGCATAAAAGAGGCACAATGTTTGAGAAGCTGGTAGGCGGTAACGGGATCACCCGAGTCCAAAAAGAGACGGGCGGCGAGAATCCAGATCAGGGGCTGGATGGCAGAGACCGGCTCAAGAAGAAGAAAACGGTATTGCCGCATGGCCTCTTCGTTGCGTCCGGCGCTCTGGAGCGCAAGCGCGTAGTTGGAACGCAGCGCGAGGTTCTCCGGATCAAGCGCCAGCCCCAGCTCGAAATAGTGCGCCGCAAGATCATGAAACCCTTCCTCGCCCAGTCGGATCCCTTCCACGGAGGCAAGTCTTGCGCCCGCATCTTTATAGAAAATACGCTCTTCAGGGTGTTCGATGAGATAGTGTTCCAGTTCACCCAGGAGCAGATCCAGGGACACGCCGTCAGGATTGAATATTGCCTTTTCGCGGCCTTCGCGGACAGGAAAAGGCATTACAGGGAGATTGAGCTTTTTGCAGACGTTTTCCGCAAGAGAAAAAAACTGGATATCCGACATATGTTATCGTTTGAAAAAATCTTTAAGCTGCCAGCCGCCGTCAGCTTTTTTAAACTTATCTATCGGCAAACGATCAAGAATTATTAAATGATGAGGACCGGTTTTTTTGCGACAGCGAGTATATGGGGGCTGTTTTGGCGTGTCAACGGATATTTTTTGTCAAAACAAAGGGTAAGGCACTCTGAATAGATGACAGAATAGGAGGCACCATGTTCATGCCGATGCAGCGGATTCTTGACAGGAAAAAAAGCACGTATTATAGGGTGGCGCAATGAAATGCGCCTGCCTGGGGAACCTGTGGAAAAAGAAGTAAACGGCTGGGATTTTTTTGATCGCTTTTATTGCGTTTCACTGCGGGAGCGGGAAGATCGCCGCCGTTCGGCCCGCGAGGTCTTTACGAAGGTCGGACTGACTGACCGGGTTGAATTTGTCCTGGGTGAACGCCATCCATATGACATGGAAATCGGCGTCTACGAATCGCATATGCTGTGTTTGCAAAAAGGACTGGAGGCTGGGGCGAGAAACATCGTCATTTTTGAAGACGATGTAGAATTTAACGGCTTTGATCCGGAGCGTCTCAAAAGCTGCACGGAATTCCTGCGACAACACCCGGGCTGGAAGGTGCTGCTGCTCGGCGCGCTCATCCGTTCCAGCAGCAAGACGACCAACCCCTGTGTGCAGAAAGTCCGTTATCAGAGTCTGACCCATGCCTACGTGTTGAACCGCCCTTACGCGGAAACGCTGGCCTATGAACCCTGGCGGGGGATTGTCAACGACACACTTTTCCGGCCTCTGACCGATGACGTCTATGCCCTTTACCCCATGTGCGCGTTTCAGAAAGATTTCTCTTCGGACAATTACAAGTATCCGAATCTGTTGATTATCCGCCGCCTGCTGGGGGGACTCAAACGCATTCAGAAAGCCTTTGAATTCTACCACCGGCATAAATTCGCCATCTATGCCGCGCAGATCATTCTGCTGCTTATTGTCCTGTCCGTTTTTCTCTATTGACGGGATAACCTACTGAAAGTCTCCCAGAAGTGCTTTGAGACACTGGGCGTTACGGGGCGCATAGGCCATGTCGTCGTTATCGAAATAGACGAAGGTTTCCCGGTTCCAGCCTCTGATTTTTTTCGCCCAGGAAACAAGTTCTTCTTCCGCATAATCGGAGAGATAAAGCGACTGGGACCCGTGAAGGCGGATGTAGATGAAATCGGCGGTGACGGCCTCCCGGTAAGGGTAGCGCCCCGCTGTGTCGGCAATGCACCAGGCGATGCCGTGTTCCTCCAGACAGGTAAGCGCCTCATCGGTAAACCATTCCCGATTGCGGGCCTCAATCGTACATTTCATTCCGGGGGGAAGAAGCCGGCAAAAGGCGTCGACCTCCGCTTTCTGAAAACCCAGACTGGGCGGAAGCTGGAACAGGACCACCCCCAATTTCTCACGTAACGGTCTGATAGAAAAGAAGAATTTCTCCAGGGACGGCCCGGCATCCTTCAACCGCCGGATATGGGTGATGAAACGGTTGGCTTTTACAGACCAGAGAAAACCCGCCGGCGTCTTCCGATACCAGTTTTCGAAGGTGCTGTCATGCAGGGAGCGATAGAAGGAGGCATTCAATTCAACCGTCTGAAAACATTCGGTATAATAATCAAGCCACCGGGCGCGGGG
>CAZTYA010000132.1:0-5818 GCA_964617255.1 uncultured Syntrophales bacterium | reverse complement strand
ACAGTCTCTGGAGGATGAAGCAAGAAGAAAAGCTGAGGAATATTTAAAGGAAAGACTGGAAGAAATTAATCGTCAACTGGTCGAAGAACAGGAGAAGCGACGCAGCGAGGAAACTGCAAAGGAGAAAATAGAAAAAGACGCCCGAAAAAAGATTGACGAACTTACGGCGGTTTTTGAAGAAGAACGGAACAGGAAAAACGCCGAAGAGGAGAATCGGAAGAAGGCGGAACAAGAAGCGAGAAACCTCACCAGAGAATTGAACGGGCGACTTGCCGATGAGGAAGCGCGGAGAAAACTTGCGGAGGAAGCGTCTCTGCGCATAGAAAAAGAGATGCGGCAAAAACTGGAAGAGTTAAACCAGAGAGTTGCCGAAGAGACGGCCAAGAGAATCGCAGAACGGGAAGCGCGGCAGAATGCGGAAGAAGAATTGAAGCGTCTAACCGCGGATATTAATCAGCGCCTTGCAGCGGAACAAACCAAGCGAAAGGCGGAAGAAGACGCCCGCTTACGGGCGGAAGCCGCGTTTATCCATCAGAGCGATCAATATAATCAGTATTTGGCAGGGAAAGAACTGGAAGAGCAGAGCCGCCATTTGCTTGAGGCTGAGAATAAAAGGATCATCGAGGAATTTAAAAACAGGATCGCCAAAGAAGAAGAGAAAAGAAGTCGCGCAGAAGAAGCCCGCCGCAATGCCGAAGATGACGCCAAGCGTGTGCAGCAGGATTATATGCAGCGCCTTTCGGAAATAGAAGAACTGCTCGCGTCACAAGAAAAAGCCCGGAAGCAGGCTGAGGAAGAGTCGCGCAGAAAGACCGAAGAACTGGCCCAGTTTCTTGCTGAAGCGGAAATCAATCAAAAACGCGCGGAAGAGAACAGGGAACAGGTCGTCGAGGAGAGCAGCCGTAACGTTGCCGATTTGACACGGCGGATGGAACAGGAGAAAACGACGCTTCTGATGGAGATCGAAGCCGCCCGCAAAAACGCCGAAGAAGAAAAACAAAAAAGCCTTGATCTGGAAAAGCGGCTCTTGGAGGCGGAACAAAAACGCCTCGCCATCGAGGCGGAGGCAGAGCGAAAACGGGATGAACTGACGCGACGCCTCAATGAGGAAGTCGAAAAGAGAAAGGCCGAGGAAGAGGCCCGGCAAAAAGCAGAGGAAAGAGCAAAGAACATCCTTGATAATAGGGCGGTCTTTTCCCCGGAACCGGATCGTCTCGTCATGGCGGAATTTGCAAGCCAGGCAAGCGTCGGCGAATTGGCCGGACGGCCGGTGGACATCGAGGCCGTAAAGAAGGCGGAGGAAGAATCCCGCAGAAAGGCGGTGGAAGAGGCGAAACGTCTGGCGGAAGAGGAAGCCAAGCTGCATATCGAAGAGGAGATTCAGCGCCGTATCGAGGAACAACTCAAGAAAAAAGCCGAAGAAGCCCGACTCAGCATAGAACCGGACGGCATGTCCGACCGCAAGGGGAAAGCGGCAATTAATAAAGGCAAAACCAAGACGGCCCAGGGTCATATCAAAAAGGTCTACCCGAATGGTGATATCTATGTCGGTGAAATGGTAAACGATTTGCCGAATGGCCAGGGAATCATGAACTTCAGCGATGGATCGAAATACGTTGGACAATGGCTGAACGGAAAGCGTAACGGCCATGGCATTTTGAACTACACCGACGGGTCGAGTTACGTCGGTCAATGGAAAGCAGACAAAAAAGAAGGTAACGGCACCATGACCATGGCCAACGGCAGGAAATATGTCGGCGACTGGCGTAATGATCAGGCGGACGGCCAGGGCACGGAATCTTTCCCTGACGGTATGCGCTACAACGGTCGTTACCGTGACGGTAAATTCAACGGACAGGGATTCCTGATTCTGGCGGATGGCAAAAAATATACCGGGGAATTCCAGAACGGTTTATCAAACGGGAAAGGCACCATGGAATATCCCAATGGCGATCGCTATGAAGGAGAATTCCGTAACAATAAATTCCATGGTCTGGGTACGTTGACCCTGACCGATGGCCGGAAATACACCGGCCAATTGGAAAACGGCCTGCCCCACGGCAACGGCGTCATGGTTTTGGCCGACGGCAAAAGGCTGGCCGGTGAATTCAGAAACGGTAAATATATTGAAATGTAGTTTGGGGGTTTCATGCTCAATAAAAATGTTGTCTTAAGCAAGTCACAACAGGATTTTCAGGGACAAGGTCCTGTCAATTTTCAGTGGATGGAAAGTTTTATCAACGGTGAAACGACTTGCTCCTTTCCGGACGGCTCATCCTATAGCGGATCCTTGAAAGAGGGGCGGTTTCACGGCGCAGGCACCTTCATCTGGACCGACGGAAGTCGTTACGAAGGGCAATGGGCAAACGACCTGCCGGAAGGATCCGGAACTTTGCTGCTTTCGGACGGTTATCGTTATGAAGGGCAGTGGCGTGCCGGACAACCGGAAGGTGAAGGCATCGAAAGCCTTCCCAACGGCGGACGCTACCAGGGACAATGGGTTAACGGCGTGAAGTCCGGATTGGGTGAATTTAACTATTCCAACGGCCAGCGCTACAACGGCCAAATGCAAGACGGCATGTGTCATGGTCATGGCGTGCTGGTCTTTTCCGATGGTTCTCAATACGAAGGGGAATGGCGCGAAAACAATATGTTTGGAATCGGCATTCTGAGCTTCGCCGACGGCAAAAAATGTCGTGGTGAATGGGTTAATGAAGAGTTCAAGATCCTGGAGATGCTCTGATCGGCAGACATAACCTTCCCTGTTGTCCATTTTCAAAGGACATGCCGATCAACTATCGTTAAACCCCAGCGCGTAAAGGCGCCGAGCGCATCGATCGGGTTTGTCCCGTAAATTCCCGCTGTACGGCTCGTCTCGATATGACTCGCATCCTGTCTTTTTTTATGCCTGTAATATAGTCTCCCGCCTCCGCCTATAGACCCATTAGGAATCGGAATTAACATCTCAAGCATGTATGTTATATTGATATTTTAAAGAACCGAAGAGATGCACCCGTTACCGTGGATGCATCCCCTCGGATGAGTTTGGATGTTCGGCCTGCCTATTTCGGTATCTTGCTCAGCGGAATACCCAGCGCTTTCGCGATCCCCTTGCCATAGGCCGAGTCGGCTTTCATGCAGTTGCCGATATGGCGGATTTTAACCGCCTCCGTTGCATCAGCGATCGCACGGGCCGTGTTCCCAAAGAGCGCTTCCTGTTGTTTGGAACTCATCAGACGAAAGAGTTTGCCCGGCTGGGTGTAGTAATCATCGTCGTCTTCCCGGAAGTTCCAGTGATCCGCAGCCCCGTTCAGAGCCAGCGGCGGTTCCTTGAAGTCCGGCTGTTCCTGCCATTCGCCGAAACTGTTTGGCTCATAACCCAGGGTGCTGCCGTAATTGCCGTCTACCCGCATGGCACCGTCACGGTGAAAACTGTGATAAGGGCACCGGGGCGCGTTGACCGGAATCTGGTGATGGTTGACGCCCAGGCGGTACCGCTGGGCATCGCCATAGGAAAAGAGCCGCCCCTGCAGCATCTTGTCCGGTGAGAATCCGATGCCGGGTACAACATGGGCCGGGTTGAAGGCCGACTGTTCAACTTCAGCAAAGTAGTTTTCCGGGTTGCGGTTGAGTTCGAGCACCCCGACCTCGATCAAGGGATAGTCTTTGTGGTACCAGACCTTGGTCAGATCGAAGGGGTGGTAGGGACAGGTCGCGGCGTCCTTTTCGGGCATAATCTGTACATAAAAGGTCCAGCGCGGGAAATCCTGTCGCTCGATGCTCTCATAAAGATCCCGCTGGTGGGTCTCCCGGCACTTACCAATCGCCGCTTCCGCCTCCTGGTCGGTCAAATTCTTGATGCCCTGCTGGGTTTTCAGGTGGAATTTGACCCAGAAACGCTGATTCTTGTCGTTGATGAAACTGAAGGTGTGACTCCCGAAACCGTGCATATGACGATACGTAGCCGGTATGCCCCGGTCGCTCATGACGATGGTCACCTGATGCAGTGCTTCCGGCAGGGACGTCCAGAAATCCCAGTTGTTCAAAGCGCTCCTCAGGTTGGTCCGGGGGTCCCGCTTGACGGCGTGATTGAGGTCCGGGAATTTCAGCGGATCGCGCAGGAAAAAGACCGGCGTATTGTTGCCGACCAGGTCCCAATTCCCCTCTTCTGTATAAAACTTGATGGCAAACCCCCGGATGTCCCGTTCCGCATCGGCGGCTCCGCGTTCACCTGCTACGGTAGAAAATCGAATGAAAAGATCGGTTTTCTTCCCGATTTTGGAAAAGATATTCGCCTTGGTGTACTTGGTAATGTTGTGCGTTACCGTAAAGGTCCCATAGGCGCCCGATCCTTTGGCGTGCATACGCCGTTCGGGAATCACTTCGCGGTCAAAATGCGCCAGTTTTTCCAGGAACCAGACATCCTGAAGAAGTTGCGGCCCCCGTGGTCCAGCGGTAAGCACATTTTGGTTGTCAACCACAGGCGCCCCCGCCCTGGTGGTCAGTTTCTTTTCCTTCTTCATCACTTTCCTCCTTTCGTTGGTTGGTATCCCCACACGGGACATTTCCTTTGTGAAAAGTCTGCCCTGCTAAAATATTCTTAAATAGGAATTTATACTATTTAAGAAATTTAATGCAAGTGTTTTTTGATTAGGCGCTATGTTTTAAACAGGATTGACAGATGCCGTAGACAACGACGCTTTTCTGTTCGATTTGACCCCATGACCGGATCTCATCAGGAAGGGATGTTTCATCCATGACCGGCCATTGAAAATCCATGATCTGCCCGCAGCGGCGGCAGATCAGATGATGATGGACAGCGCCGGCAACCTCAAATCGCGCCAGGCTTTCTTTTGTCTCAACGCGGTTGATCAGCCCATGGTCGACCAGGGTTGACAGGGTGCGGTAAACCGTGTCGAGAGAAACCGTGGGTAGTCTTTCTCGCAAACGCCGATGCAGGGTTTCCGCCGTCGGATGGTCCTGAGCCAGGAGCAGTTCACGGTAGGTTTCCAACCGTTGCGGCGTTAACTTCAAACCGGCTTCCCGGCAGGCAAGTTCGAAATGCTTCAGGTTGTACGCCATGGCTTCCATCATGATTTTTTCCAAATCTTCGATAATTATTCAGAAAAATAGCGAATGGCCAAACATATGTCAAGTTCATTATTGGTTCACCGGCAACTCAGCTCTGAGAAATGATGGACAGGTGGTTTTAATTGATATAAGTAGCCCTGCATATTAAAAAGTGCTTGCGGCAGCCTGCCATTTTCGGCATGCAGCCCGGCAGATCACATAAAACCAAGAGGGAGGAACCACAACAGCCATGTCACTGGTCAAGAAAGGCAGTCGGGTGAAGATCTTATATACAGGCAAACTGAAAGACGGCAGTGTATTTGAAACGAATGTCGGCGAGGCGCCGCTGGAATTTACGGTCGGAAAAGGCAAGGTGATCAAGGGCTTCGAGAACGCCGTGATGGGCATGAACGTCGGGGAAACCAAAACCGTCACCGTCAAGCCAACTGACGCGTACGGAGCGAAGGATCAAGCGTTGATCTGGGTTATCCCGCAGCCGGCATTGCCTGCCGGAACAATAATTGAGGTGGAAACGGAAGTCGCGTTCACCTGTGCAAACGGCACGGAAGTGGACGGCCGCATTACAAAAATCGAAGACGGCCAGGTCACCATTGATGGAAATCATCCCCTGGCAGGCCGCAATTTGACCTTTGAAATCAAGATCGTGGATGTCGGTTAAGTTCTGAACGGAAATGATATTTCTTAATTCACAATCATGATTCATATCTAAGGGACGCCGCTTATAACG
>CAZTYA010000131.1:0-5829 GCA_964617255.1 uncultured Syntrophales bacterium | reverse complement strand
CAGTTTGACCTGCATGCCCGGGGACATCTCGCTCACTTCGTCGAGGAACAGGGTGCCTCGGTCGGCCAGGCGGAATTTCCCCTCTCGTTTGCGATCCGCTCCTGTGAAGGAACCCTTTTCATGACCGAAAAGTTCCGACTCCAGAAGCGTTTCCGTAATGGCGGCGCAATTGATGCGAATAAAAGGTCCCTCTTTCCGCGGGCTGTTGAAATGAATCGCGGCGGCGATCACCTCCTTGCCCGTTCCGGATTCTCCGGTAATGAGTACGGTCGCATCGGAGCCGGCAATATGGACGACGGTGTCCAGCAGGGTTGTCATGACGGTGCTTCGGCCGATAATATCCCGCCGATCGAAACGGTTGGAAAGGCTCTCCTTCAACAGGCGGTTTTCCTTTTTGAGCTGGGAATGGTCCATGGCCCTCTGCATCGTCATTTTTAGTTCATCGAAGTCCAGGGGTTTGGTGAGGTAGTCGTAAGCGCCGCTTTTCAGGGCGTCCACGGCGGTTTCCACGGAGGCGAAGGCGGTCATGATGACGATGGGGATGGCGGGATTGTATGCTTTGATCTCACTGAGGGCCTCCAGACCGGAGATGTTGACCATGCGAATATCCATCAGAATCAGATCGAACGCCCGCTGATGGACCTGATCGATGGCCTCGCTGCCGTCTGCGGCTTCTGTGATGTCATATCCCCAGCCTGAGAGCAAGGCCCGCAGCATGGTCCGGTGTGCCCGGTCATCATCGCAGATTAAAACAGTATTTTTCATGAATCCTTTCCTTTCTTTTCCCGTCTATGCCGCTTCTCCGGCAGGGAGCAGGATGGTCACGGTTGTGCCCTTCCCTTCTTCGCTCGTGATGTGGATATGACCGTCGTGTGCTTCAATAATGCGATGGACGATGGCGAGCCCCAAACCGGTTCCGGAGGATTTTGTCGTAAAATAAGGATCATAGACATGGGGGAGGTCTTTTTGTTCAATGCCCCGGCCGGTGTCCGATACGCCGATTTGCATCATGCCGTTGCCGGAAGAGGCTAAAGAAACCCTGAGGACGCCGCCGGATGTCATGGCGTCGAAAGCGTTCAGGTAAAGATTGAGCAGGACTTGAGATATCTTGTCTTCGTCGATCCATGCATGCGGATCCTGTTCCGGAAAATCTTTTTCAATGCGTACGGCCTTTGATGTCGCCTGGACTTCGATCATTTTCAGCGAGTGGTCGATCAAGCTTTTCAGAGACGTGTCCTCCTGTTTCATGGTCAATGGCCGGGCGAAATCAAGGAGTTGTCCGATAACCCGGTTCAACCGTTCCACTTCACCGATGAGGATGTCGGCGATTTCGCCGTCCTCCGGTTTATCCTTATATTTTTCCCGGAAATAGGTGGCGAAGCCCTTGATGGAACTCAGGGGATTTCGTATTTCATGCGCAATGCCCGCCGCGAGGCTGCCCAGTGACGCCAGGCGTTGGTTCCGGGCCATTTCTTTTCTCAGGTGGATCATCTCGGTCATGTCGCGAAAAAGAAAGAGGTACCCGATAAAAGCGCCTTTTTCTTCCGCCAGGGCGGTTGCAACCATGTCGAGGGAAAGGGTTTTCTCTGATTCTAGGGTACAGTCCATTTCCTTGGTTACGGTCATGCCCGTGCGCTCCAGTTGCGAGATGATATCCCGCCAAGCCGGCGGCAGACGGTCCATGATATCCTTGCCAAGAAATTCCCCTGGTTCCAGGCCCAGCAGTTCTTCCCCCGTCCGATTCATCGCAGTCAGTCTTTTCTGTCCGTCGAGCACCACCAGTCCAATGGGCATTTTGTCGATGATCGTTTCAGAGAACACTTTCATCCTGGCAAGAGACGATGCGGAAGACCGATAGGCCTGGGCGAGAATCAGGGAAATCATGCCGGAACAGCCCAGTAGGAAAAAGAAAATGCCCATCCAGATGGTGTGCCGCATGTCGGCGGTCCGGGTGGCGGCCAGGGGGCCGGTATCGAGACCGATAAAAAGGATGAGGGGAAGTTTGATTTCGCCGCCGGGTTTCCCGCCGTCGTGGAAATGAATGTTTGTAACGGACAGGGACTTATAAACTTCGAACGTGTCCGCCCCGTCGGTACGGACAAATTGCCGCCAGGCGGGCGCCGGGTCTCCGGCGATTTTTTGCAGGGGGAGATCGAGGCCGTATTGTTCGCCGATTACGGTCGGATCGCTGTCGGCGATAATCGTGCCCGCGGCATCTGTAATGACAACATAGTCGATATCGGGCTGCCGTGCCGTCTCCATCAGAAATTTCTGCAGGAGAAAAGGCGCCCCGGTTACCCCCTGCCCGGTCCGCAGGCCGGCCTCGAAGGAGCGGATCATGGCAAAGCCCTTTTCACGAAGCAGCTCCGACATGTAGGTTTTCTGGCGCGCCACGCCCTGGATGGTCATGATGGTCAGAATGGGAACCAGCACAACCAGAGTACCGAGAATCACCCAGGGTGAGATGTTGAACCAGAAAGGATGAAGCGATTTTTTCATGGGCAAGAGACCGGTTTTATATGGATTAATTAAACTCAAGCCTTGCGGTGGAAAGCGACCCGCAAGAAGCCTGATCACGCAATTTTCACCTTCACCACGACCTTGCGGACCGAAGCCGGTTTTCCCGCGGTGCCGGGCAGATGCAGATCATGGGGAAAAAAGACGGCAAACATCCCCGGTTCAAACTTAACGAAATCCGCTTCTCCTGCATACAGGATACAGTCCTCTTCGGCATCGTAATCCGCCGCAATGTTCTGGCCGGATAAGGGGGCGTAGCCGATCCATTCCGTCCCCCTGACCATATACTGGACATCAATATACTTCCGATGACCTTCCAATCGGCCCTCTTCACGGCGTGTCGTTTCGTAATCGTTCACCATTACAAACAGATTGTCGCCGTCCAGATCATAACGCCCCGTTTCGCGGCGATTGAAATCCGTTCCCCGGATGTGTTCGAGAGCCGAACGGATTCTGTTGCCTAACCCAATGTAAAAATGATGGTTTTCAATGCTGTCGATAATCATGGCGACTCCTGAAATACGTTATTTCCTTATAGAAAAATAATGGAGGGATATGCAATATAAAAGATGTTTTGTTGTGTCAGGTGGCTTAAAGAGCAAACCACGTCATGGACGATATTTAGCTGAAAGGAGTGGTCATGAGTGTTCTGGTTGATTTTTCCATTTTCCCTGTGGATAAGGGGGGTAGTGTGAGCACCTACGTGTCCAGAGTCGTTCAGGTGATCCGGGAAAGCGGCCTCGCCTACCAGGTGGGCCCGATGGGGACCTGTATAGAAGGTCCCTGGAGCGAGGTCATGGCAGTGGTAGACCGGTGTTTCAAAACCCTGGAGGCGGACAGTGACCGGATCTACCTGACGATTAAGGGTGATTTCCGCCGGGGAACGTCCGGACGGATCGAAAGCAAGGTCAAGGCGGTGGGAGGGGCTTAAATGCGTAATAACCGGTTCCGCTCAGGCTTGCGGCTGTGCCTGAAGGATCGGGATCAGTTCG
Source organism: uncultured Syntrophales bacterium (assembly GCA_964617255.1). GTDB lineage: Bacteria > Desulfobacterota > Syntrophia > Syntrophales > JAAYKM01 > JAAYKM01. The sequence continues at coordinate 2,320 of CAZTYA010000131.1, read as the reverse complement.
TTGACATAGCGGCAGAAAGCACCGCAATGCGACTTGTCGGAGATGACCGAGGATTCCGTCAGGTCGATTTCCGCCTGGGCCAGGATCATCATGAGCCGGTCATCCAGAATGAGAAACGGCGCCCGGTCGATTTCCTGGGCCTTTTGATAGCGCCAGCTGTATAAATTTCGCAGACGAAGCTTTTGATAATCCAGCAGATTATAGTATCCCGGCATTTTCTTGTAGCCGAAGGGATTGAAGCTTTTTTCGCGCCACGTGACTTCCGCAATGTCCTGGAAAGCCCGGTTGGCCTCTGCCGTCAAATTCCGCTCTTGCAGCGCCTCTTTCAGGGCCAGGTAAAGGGGAATCAGGTGGAATGTATCCAGAGAGGCATAATTGAGCTGCTCCTCCGACAGGGGACGGACTTCCCAGCGGGACCGCTGCGTTTTCTTCCTCTTCTTGAAATCAACGGCAAGATATTCCTGAATGAGGGTTTCCAGAGACAGATAGTGATGTCCTAAAATGGCGGCCGCTCTTTGGGTGTCAAAAACGTTCTGGAAGGTAAATCCGTAATCCCGTTTGATAATCCGGATATCGTTATCCCCGGCATGAAAAATTTTCAAAATCGAAGGATTGTCGAACAGCTCTGCCAGGGGCGTCAAATCCAGACCGGCCATGGGATCGATCAGGTAAGTGTGATCACCGTCGTGTATCTGGATCAGGCAGAGCTTTTCCCGGAAGTAATGCAGGGAATTGTATTCCGTATCGATAGCGATCATGTGGGATGTGGCCAGTACTTTTACGGCCGTCGCTAACGATTCCGGTTGGTCGATCCATGTCCAGGGACAGGTCATTGCGTCTCCTTGTTTGTCCACCCTGTGTTTGACTGCTTTGTCCCAGGCAAGAGGAATGGAAGAAAAAGTTTGCGAATTTATACAGAAAAGAGATAGGAAAAGTCAACAAAAGGTTCATCGATGGGAAAAATAGTTGGGTGCAATAAGATGGAAGACAGTCTAAAAGCGACCGCGGCCAACATTGCCAAGGTCAAGGCCTACCTGAAACAGGAAGAGGGGATCGATTATTCCGAGGACGTGATCCGCAACTGGATCGAGCCGTCCCACCGAGGACGCATTGAAACGCCTCAGGGCTACTCCGATGTGACCCGGTCCTGCGGCGACGGACTGGAACTTTTTCTGCGGATCAATCAGGACCGGATCATCGAGGCCCGGTTCGCGAGCAGCGGCTGTATCTGCACCATCGCGGCGAGCAACATGACGGCCGTCCTTGCGGAAGGCCGGGAGGTATACGACGCCTTTGATATTGAGGCCCAGACCGTTATGGATGCCCTCGGGGGGCTTCCGCCGGGGGAAGATCACTGCGCGGAGCTGGCCTGCACGGCCCTGCGCGAGGCGCTGCGGCATTATCTCTCCTTTAAAAATGAACCCTGGAAACGGACCTATCCGAAATCCAAACCTTGAAAATCTGAATTTGTATCTACATGTAAACAGCATTAGCGTCCTGAAGCCTAGCGTCCGGTAATCCTTATAAAAATACAACATTATGTATAATTGTATCGGTAAGGCATCTCCTTATCTGTTGTGTGAAAGACCACAATAAACAGCTCCGTGTCGCACAGTTCTGCCTATCCTAAGCTCGTTGCTCTTCTCTAAGATGATCACAGAAACCAACTCTTTCCGTAGATCATTTCCCGGGTAGCAGATTACTTCTCCTAAGATCTAGACTATGGAACTTCGGAAAAATCTGATAAAGGACGAATCATGTGCCTGCTATAAAATATGCAGCCATTGTCATCTACAATGATGATGTGCTTGACGATGACCTCTTGGGATGCTTAGAAGGGAAGTATCCTGCCTTCAATTCTTAATATGTCTTAAGGTAATATCGCGAGCCGCGATTTGAAAGCCTGCAATTCCCCGTTTTGTATGAGACGCTCTGGGGGGGCGCTTCTTTGTGCTTAATTGTCCTGGCCCAGCTTTTCCTGAACAAGACCATTTCCCGCAGTCATTTGCGGCAGGTAAACGTCAAAGGTTGTGCCTTCGCCGAGTTTGCTTTGTACAAATATGAACCCGCCATGCTTTTTGATGATATCCTTTACAACGGCCAGGCCCAATCCCGTCCCTTTGCCATCTTTCTTCGTGGTGAAGAACGGATCAAATATTTTGCCTATCACGGAAGGTGGTATACCATGACCGTTGTCGGCAATCTGAAGATGAACATACGATCCATATGGTAAATCGGGAATCTTGTTCTCCAATTCAGGCGATGTTTCCCGGTGGGCAATAGAAACGGTAATGAGGCCGAAACCGTGTTCCATGGCGTG
>CAZTYA010000130.1:0-5881 GCA_964617255.1 uncultured Syntrophales bacterium | reverse complement strand
CGCAAGCCGGAAACAAGTTGCGGCATGGCTTGCTGAATTTTGTCGACCGGAACGCGATGGCCAATGACCCCGGTGGAGGCGACATAGACCAGTTCATCGGGTATTTTCAGTGCATGCGATGTGACGGAAGACACGAAGCGTGCGTCCTGCAGCCCTTCCGCACCGGTTGCGGCGTTGGCAACGCCGCTGTTTACGACAATGGCCTGAGCTTCCCCTTTTTTGATTCTATCCATATCCAGCAGAACAGGGGCCGCCTTAAAGGCATTCCGGGTAAAAACACCGGCCGCTACGGCCTTTTCTTTTGAAAATATCAGGCAGAGATCCTTGCGGCCGTCTTCCTTGATGCCGCAGCTCATGCCGTTGGCCAGAAAACCGGGAACCATAAATTCTCTTTCCATGAATCCATTGTCTCCTTACTAACTATGCCTGACCGCAGCACTTCTTGTATTTTTTCCCGCTTCCGCAGGGACAGGGATCATTGCGGCCGACTTTTTCTCCGGTCCGTTTTACCGTAGCCGGCGCCGCCACGTCCTCACCGCGGTTCATGGTGTAATCCTGCTTCTGTTTCGCCTGCATGTCTTCGATTTCCTCTTCCCGCTGAATCCTGACCATGCATAGTTTCTCCAGGGTATCTTCCTTGATGCGATACACCATGTCCATGAACATGTCGTAGCCTTCCTTCTGATACTCCCGAACCGGATCCTTCTGGCCGTACCCGCGCAGTCCAATCCCCTCCTTCAGGTGATCCATGGCCAGCAGATTGTCTTTCCAGTGAACATCGATCGATTGCAGCATAATGACCTTCATTAGATAATCCATGAGGGGCTTTCCGAACTCACCTTCCTTTGCCTTCAGGAGATCCTTCACGGCGTTGATGACATCATCGGTAATTATGGTCTTACTCAAGCCGTCTAAGGAATTATCCGCATAATTTGTTTTGATCGAAAACTGCTTGAAAAGCATGTCATCCATGGCCTTCAAGTTCCAGTCTTCGGGGTGCGCTTTTTCGTCGATGAAATCGTCGACGAGGTTCTCCGCGACCTCTTCCAGCATTTCCTCAACGTCTTCCCAAAGATTTTCTCCCTTGAGGACCTTCTTGCGCTGTTCATAGATGACTTGCCGCTGTCGGTTCATCACGTCGTCATAATCCAACAGGTGTTTCCGGATTTCAAAGTTCTGTCCTTCCACACGCTTTTGGGCATTTTCAATCGCCTTGGAGATGAATTTATGCTCAATGGGCTGATTCTCTTCGATTCCCAACCGATCCATAACGGAAGAGATTTTTTCCGCACCGAAAATTCTCAGCAGATCGTCCTCCAGAGAAAGGTAGAAACGTGAAGACCCCTGATCGCCCTGACGGCCGGAACGTCCACGCAACTGGTTGTCGATACGCCGACTTTCATGTCTTTCCGTACCGAGAATATGCAAACCGCCGAGATCGGCTACCCCTTCGCCCAGCTTTATATCCGTACCGCGCCCGGCCATATTGGTCGAAATGGTCACCATTGCTTTTTGACCGGCGTTTGCGACAATCTCTGCTTCTTTTTCATGATTTTTCGCATTGAGCACATGATGGGCAATTCCGGCCCGGGTCAGGTACTTGCTGAGGAGTTCCGATTTCTCGATGGAGATGGTGCCCACCAGGACGGGGCGTCCCTCCTGATTGAGGTCTTTGATCTCGTCAATGACGGCGTTGAATTTTTCCTTCTCTGTTTTATAGATCACATCGGAATGATCTTCCCGAATCATGGGCATGTTTGTGGGCACGACCACGACATCAAGATCATATATTTTTTTGAATTCGGCCGCTTCGGTATCGGCGGTACCGGTCATGCCGGCCAGCTTGCCGTACATGCGGAAATAATTCTGAAAGGTAATGGAAGCCAGCGTCTGATTCTCGCGCTCAATTTTGACTTTTTCCTTTGCCTCCAGGGCCTGATGCAGTCCGTCGCTGTAACGGCGTCCGGGCATGACGCGTCCTGTAAATTCATCGACAATGATCACCTGGCCATCCTTAACCAGGTAATCGACGTCTCGCTTGAAGAGTGTATGTGCTTTCAAGGCCTGATTGACGTGATGCAGCAGTTCAATGTTCTTGGGTTCGTACAAATTCTGCACCTTCAGAAAACCTTCAACCCGGGCCACCCCCTCTTCCGTCAAGACGACGGTTCTCGATTTCTCCTCGACGGTGTAATCCTTCTCTTTGCGCAAATTGGGGATGATCTGGTTGATGCGGTAATATTTGTCCGTTGATTCCTCGGAGGCGCCGGATATGATCAGGGGCGTACGCGCCTCATCGATGAGAATGCTGTCCACTTCGTCGACGATGGCATAATGAAAATCACGCTGGACGTAATCCTCCAGGGTAAATTTCATATTGTCCCGCAGATAATCGAAACCAAACTCGTTGTTCGTGCCGTAGGTAATATCGGCACCGTAGGCCTCCTTGCGCTCATTATCATCCATGCCGTGTACGATGACCCCCACGGATAAACCAAGAAACTTGTAGATCGGACCCATCCACTCGGCGTCGCGCTTGGCCAGGTAGTCGTTGACGGTGACAAGGTGCGCGCCCTTCCCCTCCAGTGCGTTGAGGTACATGGGCAGCGTTGCCGCCAGGGTCTTTCCCTCGCCGGTCTTCATCTCCGCAATTTTCCCCTCATTCAAAACCAGACCGCCGATAATCTGGACATCAAAGGGTCTCATCCGGACGGTTCTTTGGGCAACTTCCCGCACCACGGCAAAGGCTTCCGGGATGATATCGTCAAGCGCCGCTCCCCGGGACAATTGCTCTTTGAAATAACCGGTTTTTGACCTTAACTGATCGTCCGGTAGATTTCTCAATGCCTCCTCAAATTGATTCACTTCCTGAAGGATTGCAGACAATCGTTTTATGTCGCGATCGTTTTTTGTACCGATGATTTTTTTGATAAAATAATCCAGCATAATTCACCCTTTTTGGAATTTCATGCATTGAAGCCGCAAGATAAGTAAACTGTACAGAATAATTTAAGATTGCTCCCTCCCGGTTTCGAGTGCTCTTATACTGATATCACCAGGATAAGTCAACCACATTTACTCTGCCCCTTTTTGTATAATATCGCGCTATTGTGCGATTTTACGGGGATTTTCTTCCGGAAATTTGTCTTGACTTTATTAGGTATATTAGGCTAAACACGCGCGATAAAATAAAGCGTGTATTGTTTTACCAGAAAGGAGTTTCCATGGCAAAGTACGATTCAGCGTCCCTGAGAAATATTGTCGTCGTCGGACACGGCGGGACGGGCAAAACCTCACTTTGTGAGTCATTTCTGTTTGTAAGCGGCAAATCGGATCGACCGGGACGTGTAGATGAGGGCTCATCCTCCATGGATTTCGAACCCGAAGAACAGAAAAGGCATATTTCGATCGGCACGGCCGTTAACTTCTTCGACTGGGACAAGCACAAAATCAATATTATGGATACACCGGGAGACTCCAACTTCTCCTTCGATACCAAAAACGCCCTGCGTGTCGCAGACTGCGCTGTGGTCGTCATCGATGCCGTAAGCGGCGTTGAGTTCCAAACCATCAAAAACTGGGAATATGCAGACACCTTTAATCTGCCCCGTGTGATTTTCATCAATCGTATGGATCGGGAAAGAGCCGATTTCAATAAGTCCTTCGACAGCATCAATACGCTCCTGGGCAAGAAAGGCACCCCTGTTTTTCTTCCCATCGGCAAAGAGAATACTTTAAAAGGCGTAGTGGACTTGATTGCCATGAAGGCCATGGTCTTTGACGACCAGAAAGGCACTTATCAGATCGTGGATATTCCGGCGGAACTGAAAGACGACGCCAACCGTTTCCGCGAATCCATGGTGGAAGATATCGCCGAGTGTGACGAAAATCTGATGGAACAGTACCTTGAAAACGGCGAGCTGTCCGACGAAGATTTGAAAACCGGCCTTAAGAAGGGCATTTTAAGCGGTTCTCTTTATCCTGTGCTTTGCGGTTCCTCAATAAAGAACATCGGCATCACCCCCTTCATGGATTTCATCGTAAAATACCTGCCGTCTCCGATTGATCGCGGTGCGGTCATCGGAAAAAATCCTGCGGGAGACGGAAAAGAGGAAAGAGCACCTGAAGAAACGGCGCCATTTTCGGCCCTGGTATTCAAAACCATTGCCGATCCATATGCCGGTCGTCTGACCATTTTCCGTGTATATTCGGGTACATTGACATCCGACGGTAATTTTTACAATACAACGCGGAAAGTATCGGAGAGAACGGGTAACATCTCCTACCTGGAAGGAAAAACCCAGAAGACAGCGGAACAACTGATTCCCGGTGATATCGCCGCCTTATCGAAACTCAAGGACACCTTCACGGGAGATACCATCTGCCTTGAAAAGGCACCGATCATCTTCGATAAAATTGAAGTTCCTCCGACGATTATTTCCTTCGCGATTGAACCGAAATCCCGCGGCGATGAGGAAAAGATCGTCTCTTCCATCAACCGTCTTACGGAAGAGGATCCGACCCTGTCCTTCCATCGGGACGAGCAGACCAAGGAAATGATCATCTCCGGCATGGGGCAGGTGCACATCGAAGTCAACATGGAAAAAATGAAGCGGAAGTTCGGCGTGGAGGTGAATCTCAAGACACCGCGTGTTCCCTACAAGGAAACAATCAAAGGTAAAACAAATGTTCAGGGCCGCTATAAAAAACAGTCCGGCGGACGCGGCCAGTTCGGTGACTGCTGGCTGGATATCGAACCCCTGCCTCGCGGCGGCGGATTTGAATTTGCCGATAAAATCGTCGGCGGCGTCATTCCCCAACAGTATCGCCCGGCGGTGGAAAAGGGTATTGTCGAGGCTATGGAAGAAGGCGTAGTGGCAGGTTATCCCTTTGTTGACTTCAAGGTTTCTTTGGTTGACGGCTCCTATCATACCGTCGACTCTTCGGAAATGGCCTTCAAAATCGCCGGCTCCATGGGCTTCAAGAAGGGCGTCATGGCCTGCCAGCCGATCCTGCTGGAACCGATTGTCAACATCGAAATCGAAATTCCGGATGAGTACATGGGCGACGTCATCGGCGACCTGAACAGCCGTCGCGGCCGCGTTCTGGGCATGGATTCCAAAGGAGCCAACCAGATCGTCAAGGGTCAGGTGCCCCTGGCGGAAATTCTCAAATACGCGCCGGATCTGACCTCCATGACCAGCGGCCGCGGGAGCTTCACGTATACGCATTCCCATTACGAGGAAGTCCCGGGCAATCTGGCGGAAAAGATAATCGCAGAGTCGAAGAAGGAAAAGGAAGAGGCATAAGATGCCCTTGACTTTCGGCATTATCACAATCAGCGATAAGGGATCGCGCGGGGAAAGACTCGATACGAGCGGTCAGGAAATCCGCAGCATATTGGAAAAAGAAGGCTTTGTTTTTTCCGATTATGTGATTGTCCCGGACGAAACCGATCAGATCAGTGTCGCCCTTTTGTCCTATGCCGATGAAAAGAAAATCGATTTAATTGTCACCACCGGGGGGACCGGCGTCAGTCCCCGCGACGTCACCCCCGAAGCGACATTACGTGTTCTGAATAAGGAAATCCCGGGAATGGGTGAAGCGATGAGGCGGGAAAGCGCCAAGATCACCCCTCATGCCATGATCTCGCGGGCCGTGGCCGGCATACGGGGAGCCTCTCTCATTCTGAATCTTCCCGGCAGTCCCAAGGGAGTTCGGGAAAACCTTGCCACAGTTCTTCCCGCCTTGAGACACGCCATAGAAAAAATCAAGGGCGATCCGTCGGATTGCGCTGTCTGAGAATCTTCTCGATTTGTTCCACATGAGTTCCCCGCCAGTAGACTTTTTTGCAGATCTCGCAGAAATAAAACTCCTGATG
>CAZTYA010000129.1:0-5892 GCA_964617255.1 uncultured Syntrophales bacterium | reverse complement strand
TCACATCACCGGCTATTTCCGTATTGACCTGCATGTAAGCGGCCCCGGTGACCGGGGCGAAGAAGTTGAGGCCCGTATTCTGATAGCGGTCGAAGCCCGACTGATGGATCGTATTGACTTCGTTCACGATATTCGCCGCCAGGGTATCCAACTCATTCATATAGCCGGGAACAGTTTCATCCCTGATCTCGAGTAATGCCCCCAGTTTACCTTTCGTGATGCTTTCCGTGATCGGATCATCCGTTTTATCGCTGAACACGACATCGGATATGGTCGGATCACTGCTCTTAGGAACAAGCGCAAGGCTCTTGGTCATGGTTCCGTCAACCAGCAAGCTGCCGTTGTTCAGGAACACCTTCACACTGCCGTCACTTGCTTCCACAATGTTGATATCGACGAGATTGCTGAGAGATTTCAACAATTCCGTCCGGTTATCCATCATGACATTCGCGTCCCCCTGGGCCGACCCGGACTCGACTATGCGTCTGTTCAAGTCGCCGATGGCGGAAACGATCGAATTGATTTTCGTCACCGTGGAGGAAACTTCCTGCTCCGCATTCCCGATGAGGGTCTGCAGGCCGGAACTCATATCCCGGAACATCGCCGTCAGAGTTTGGGCCGTACTCAGGAGGGCGGCCCGCTGTACCTGCCCGTCGGGATTCGCCGACAGCTCCTGCCAGTCTCCCCAGAAACGGCTGAGCAGATCTGCAAACCCACCACCCTTACTTTCGTCAAAAATCGTTTCAATGTTGGATAAAAATCCCGCTCTGGTTTCGCTGTATCCGACAAGCTGATTCTGCTGAATGATCTGAGATTCCAGGTAATTGTCATAGATTCGTTCGACGCCCGTCACATCAACGCCCATCTGAAAGACATTACTCTGGACGTCGATCGCCCCTAAAGACTTGAAAACCGCGCGTTGCCTTGCATATCCCGGTGTATTGACGTTGGCAATATTCGAACCGGTGACATCGATGGCCATCTGATGACTCAGAAGCGCGTCTTTGGCCGTATTGAGTAATGCGCTGATTGCCATGACTTTATCCTTCCCTGTGAATGAGGCTGCCCTGCATGGAATTCATGCTGAGCCGGCCTGTTTTCTGATAATTTCCCCCGGGGGAAACCATGCTCTGGAGCAGACGCAGCGAACCCTGAACATCCTCCAAAGCGGCATGAATCAATTCCCGGTTACGGTGGTTATTGACACGGATGGTGTTTGCCGTTTGCGTCAAAAGCTGCTGCCGGATGCGCAATTTGCCCGTCAGGGCTTCATCGCAGGCCCGATCCGCCAGATCGGAGAGGGAAATGTTTTCCGCCTGAAACCCCAAAAGAGAACGAATTTGTTCGATAATGTCGCGGCGGGCGAGCGTATTGCTTTTCTCCCGGAGCAGAAGGCTTTCTTTACGGCTGTTCATTTCCTCGATGGCGTCGGGAGAGGCCTTGGTCAAGACCACCCGTTCTTCTTCCAGGAGATCGAGCAGGGACTGCTGAATGGACTGTTCCTTCTCCAGATTGCCCAGGAGTCTGCTATAGAGAAACCTCTGCTCTTCGATGATTTCTTCGGTGCTGCACGTGTCATATTTTTGATCCATGACAAACCATCCTATTATGATTAATAAATCAATTGGGTCAACGGTCTCCCGAAGGAGTCCGCCTCAGGATGAAGAGGCTGCACGGCAGAGAGGGGAACAGGATGCCACGGAAGGGCATGCAGGACATGCCCCGGTCAGGCGGGTGCTTATCGCAAATTTACGCAAAAATGTCGAGGAGCGACTCTCCCACGATTTTTCCGGCGATCTTTTCCCCGCTTACATTGTATGTTCCCGCTTCTATCCGGCCCTTCAATTCCTGAACCTTTTCTTCCCGGATATCCGGAATGCTTGCGACAGCATTCTTGATTGCCTGAACATCTTTTGCCTTCGTGGACAGATCGACCTTCTCCTGAGGAGCAGCGACTCCCGTAACCGCCCGTTCGGCCTCTTGACGCAGGCCGCCGTTTTTCTGATACTGCTGAATCATCTGGGCAGTTGTATCTTTAATACCGGAAATCTTCACTTCTTATTTCTCCTTCTAAATGATCTTACCACTATTATCGGCACTTCCTCAAAAAACTTTAATCTTTTGACACTAAAATGTTCGGCACGGTCTTTTCAGGCGTCACCGAATTGACAGATCCCTCATTTCTGAGTACCTTGCCCGCCAATTGCTTGTAGAGCATTTCCTTCAACCCCAGGCCATGACTCCTTCTGGAAAGTTCTTCGGCAACTTTCTGATCCATCATCATCTCATAGGTTTCTTTCCCGGGGAACTTGTTCAGCAATCCCGAGTCGGGAATCGTATGCCGCATGGACTGAAACAGTTGATAGGTGAAAATGGCTTCGAAATCGGCGCAGGCCTTCCGTAACTGTTTTTCCTTTTCCTGCTTCGCTGCGGTTGCCTCATCAACCCGTTTGGCCGAAGCGGATGTGATCACCTGCGCTGCGCTTTTAATCGAACCGTCCATGTCCCGACCTTACCTTTTACATCAACCCGGCTTGAAAAATCCCCGCGTTATATGATCTTCAGATCTGCCTGCAGGGCCCCGGCGGCCTTGATCGTCTGAAGGATCGTGATCAGATCACGCGGCGTCACCCCGATGGCATTTAGCGCTTTGACCACTTCGTCGATCGTCACGCCTTTGGGGACCACCATAAGCTGGCTTCTCTCTTCCGCTGCACCGACCGTCGTTTCCTGGGTCACAACCGTCTGGCCGCCCGGCGCGACTACGGTCCCCGTCTTCCTGTCTTTAGCGGGGCGCGCCCCCGGAGCAGCCCCCGGAGCAAAGGGCAGGGGTTGGGATACGTCGAAGTCTTCACGAATCTGGATGCTCAGGTTGCCGTGGGAAACCGCCACCGTCGATATTCTGACATTTTCTCCCATGACCACGGTCCCCGTCTTCTCGTTCATGACCACCACCGCAGGGGCATCGACGGACACATCCAGATTTTCAATCCGGGGCAGGATATCCACAACGCTCCCCCCGGTCGAGGATAACAGGGCAACCGTTATCACGCGGCCATCGAGCTGCCGGACCTCGACGCCATTCAGGGAGGAACGAACGGCGTCGGCCACGCGCTTGGCGGTCGTGAAATCCGGCCGCTGGAGTTGAATGGTCAGCACCCTTCTGCGATCCAGATCGTACTTCAACTCTTTTTCAATAAAAGCGCCGTTGGAGATCGTCCCCACACTGGGATGATTTTTCACGGTACTGGCGTTGGCGCCGCCCGCCGAGAATCCGCCGAGGGTAACCGGCCCCTGAGCCACGGCATAGACTTGACCGTCAGCCCCCTTCAGGGGGGTCATGAGGAGGGTACCCCCCAGGAGGCTATCGGCATCGCCGATCGAAGAAACCGTGACATCAATTTTTGTCCCCACCTTGGCGAACGGCGGCATGGTTGCCGTAACCATGACCGAGGCGGCGTTGTCCGCATCGATTTCCTTGTCTTTCGTGGACAAACCCTGCCTGCTGAGCAGGTTGGCCAGGGTTTCCCGCGTAAATCCGTTATCGACGTCGTCGCCTGTCCCGGCCAAACCGACCACCAGACCGTAACCGATCAACTGGTTGTCCCGGACACCGTTGAACTCAGCAATATCCTTGATTCGGGCCGCCTGTGCCGCGTGACATCCGACACCCAGGACGAACATGATCGTCAAGAAAACGCCAAACCATTTCATGCTGATCTTAGACATTTTTTTAACTCCAATACCATTTCCACTGAATCATCCGCATCCCTAGAAGGGCCAGACCCAGTCAACTACCCGTGTCATCCATCCCGGTCTCAACTTGTCGTTGACAATGCCCTTGCCCGTGTAAAGGATCTGTGCATCCGAAATATACTGGGAAGCAATCATGTTATCCGACGTGATATCGTCAGGCCGAATAATTCCGGAAATGACGATAAACTGATCTTCCGCGTTGATCGTCACCTGCCGTCGGCCCTCGATCATCAGGTTTCCGTTGTCCAATACCCGGATCACGCGCGCGGTGATCCTCGCAACCAAAGTATTGCCGCGGCTCGTATTCCCGGCACCTTTCAGGTTGTTGGCGGAGGAGCCGCCGATCTTGATCTCCCCGCCCATATTCTCGTTCCGTTTAAGAATGGAGGTTTCGATTCCCAAAAGGGCATCGATTTGGGCAGTGGTGCTGGAGTCACGGCTTGTATCGGTTCCCGCCTTGTTGTTGCCCGTCGAGGACTCGGAAATGATGATGGTGACAATGTCACCGATCCCCCGGGCCTTGCGGTCCGCAAACAACGAATTCTGAGCATTCTCACCCGGCCAGATGGACCCCATCTGCGGCGCCGGTCGCTCCACCGGCGGGATGTAAACATCTTCCTTGACGGTTTCCTGCAGGGGAATGCAGGACATCAGAAGGAAGCAAAGACCCGGATATAATAAAAACTTTATGTACTTCATGGTTTTCCTGCCCAATTATCGCTTAAAAGAATTCTACTTTAACCAACCCTTCCGCCATGACCTTGGCCAGAATGGTTTTCTGGGAGGAAAGGTTCTTTACCCGGATGCGCTGCCGGTCAACCCCCGGTTCCTCCGCCACGCCGGTGGCCATCAAACTCATGCGACCATTATCAAGCACGATCCGTACCACTTCCCCCTTTTTGATCAGCACTGGTTCCTTGACCATCCCGCGGAGGATTTCGCGGTCGGGAGCGAGATCGACGATTAAACGCTTGCCGACAACTTCATCCACATCGCTGATCGCTTTCAGGGAGATTCTGCGGACCCATCTTTCCGCAATCTGCAAATCATCGGTGCCGACAATGCTGTTCCGTTTGATGACCCGCACGGCGGTGATATAATTTTCGCGCACTTCAATATCGGCCCGTAACGTGTACCTGGCAATCTGCACCCCGTTATCGAAAAACCGGACCAGGAAATGACAATTGCCGATTAAGACCGTTTTCCCCATCTGGGAAACCTCATGGGAAATTTTTTCCCCTTTGAGGTTTACTTCGGGCAGTTTTTCCGGAAATTCCATGCGGATGTCCTCGGCGGACCGGGACGAGTTATCCCGTACATACTGGTTAACCAGTTCCCCGAGATTATAAGTCCGGTTTGTACCGGAAGAAGACGCGGCCCCCATGACCGGACCGGGCATCAGTGCCAGACCGGCGAGGATAACAATCAAATAAACGAACCTTTTCATAGATTTATCCTGCAAAACATTACCTCTTCAGATTGGCGATAATCGACAGCATGGCATCGGCCGTCTGGATCGCTTTCGAGTTGATTTCATAAGCCCGCTGGCCGGTGATCATCTTGATCATTTCCTCAATGACGCTCACATTGGACATTTCGAGGTAATTCTGGGTAATGGTTCCCATACCCTCCTCTCCGGGATTTCCGGTAATCGGTTCTCCGGAACCTTCCGTCTTGTCGTAAAGATTGCGGCCCATGCTGGTCAGGCCCGCCGGATTGATGAATTTGGCCAATTCCATGCGCCCCGTCGCCACGGCTGTGCCGGACTGATCCGCCGCCGTCCAGGTTCCGCCCTTGTCCACGGTGAACGTCACCGTCTGCTGCGGCACAGAAATCTCGGGAATGATTTTCAACCCATCCGTCGTGGTCAGAAAACCGTCCTTGCTGACTTTAAAATTACCGGCCCGGGTGTAGTAGGTGGTCCCGTTGTCGTCGACCTGGAAAAAACCGTCCCCTTCAATGGCAAAATCAAAAGCGTTGCCTGTCAGTTGATAATCACCCTGGTTGAAAATCTTCTGGGTCCCGACGGGCTTAACGCCCATACCGATTTCAAGACCCACGGGGGTCTGATTACCCGCCGACGTTTCCGATCCCGCCTTCGCATAGATCTGGTACATGAGATCCTGAAAATCCGCC
>CAZTYA010000128.1:0-5929 GCA_964617255.1 uncultured Syntrophales bacterium | reverse complement strand
GGTATCCCCTGGGAGCAGGGGGTGCTGGACCTGAAAGTTTTCCCCCGGACAGGGGAAAACACTTTGAGCTACGATTTAACGGGAAACTGGCAGGGCGATATCCGGGTGCATGCCGAAGCGTTGGCGCCCCTGCCCGATGCGATGGCTCCCTTTGTCACGACGGCGCAAGCAATCCGGTTCCTGCTCCTCCCCATGACGGGGTTCTTCGGCAAGGACCGGGTCAAGGGATTTCATATCACTCATCCGGCTTTGCAGCCACAGGCCTTGAAACTTCGGGAGATCAAAATTCCGTTCTTTTCAAACATGCCCCTGTTAAAAGAGACCGATTGGAATGACCCGCATAGCGTCCTTTACGTTCCGGAGGCAACCTTTCGGATTTTCCTTCCGGCCAGCACCGTTCGGTAAAAGGTTTTTCATCTCAGTATACTGAAAAAAGGAGGAAACAATGCAGTTGACGGATTTTTTGACGGCAGGATTGGCCGGCGGGATATTGATGGGGCTTGTGGCCGAAACAGGTTACAGAAGCGGGTTGTTTCGAATGAGCCTTTTTCTGATCGACGGGGAATTCGCCATGAAGTTAATCGGATTAAAGCACAGCCGGAGCCTGGCTTACTTGCTTGGGCTTCCGATCCATCTCATGACCGGCACCATGTTTGGCCTGGCCTACGGCCTTTTATGCCGGTTTATCCCGCTTAACCCACAAGATCCGGTCACGGTGGGAATTTATACTTTTTCCCTTTGGATCGGCATGTTATTCTGCGCCCTGCCGATTGCCGGCCAGGGATGGATGGGGCGGAAGGCGGGCAACCGGGTCTGGTTTGAACAATTTTTCGTGCACATTGCGTTTGGCGTCGGGCTCTGGTGGGTGCTGGGATCGATTGCGGAGGGAAGCGTTTGAGGGATTTGCAGAATAAACCGCAAAGATTCCGGGGATTGGAGAAGTTGCCCGGCATGTGGTTTCAGCGCCGGGTTCTCGGGAGAAAGATCCCCCTTCTGGCCAGCTTCAAGCTCACCTACCGCTGCAACCTCTCTTGCATGGCCTGTCCTTTTCATCGTCGCGCTTCAGAAAAAAACGGACACATGTCCTGGCAGACGGCCACTCTGGCGCTGGACGAGCTGCATCGCCGGGGCACACTGATCGTCGTCTTCGAAGGGGGCGAGCCTTTTCTCTGGGACGACGCCAACCGCACCCTGCACGATCTGATTGCCTATGCCCGAAAACGGTTTCTCCGGGTTGCAGTGACGACCAACGGCACGTTTCCCCTGGACTGCGGGGCCGATACGGTATGGGTCAGTCTGGACGGATTGCGGGAAACGCACAACCGGCTCCGGAGCGGATCCTACTCCGGTATTCTCGAAAATCTTGGTGCGACGACACACCCCCGGGTCATGATACACTACACGATGAATCGGGAAAACTGGCGTGATCTGGCGCCTCTGTGCACTTTTCTGGAGACGATCCCGACAGTCAAGGGCATAACGGTCCAGCTTTTTTATCCCTATGATCAGGGCGAAGCCGCCCTGTCCCTGTCCCCTGAGGAAAGAAAAATGGCCTTGGAAAGTGCAATCCGCCTGAAAAAAGAATTTCCTCTGATCAACTCTGCCGGTGTACTGCGGCGGATGATCGACAATTCCTGGTCGTGCCGGGACGATCTGCTGATCAATGTCGATCCCGACGGCACGATTACCCAGGGCTGCTATGTCAAAAGCCGGGGCGATATCCGATGCCGCGAATGTGGGTTTACCCCGGTCGCCGAGGCGTCAGAAGCGCTTAATCTGAAGCCGGCGTCACTTCTGGCCGGCTGGAAAGCCTATCTTGCCTGAGATAAAAAAATCGGATTGGGACAGACGGGAATCAATTGTCTATTACGGTTTGGAAATATCCATCCCCGCTTTAATAGCCAGCTTGTAGGCCTCTCTTTTGAAAAAGAGGCCTGCGAAAAACATACCCACGGACAGGACCAGCCCGCCGATTAGCCAGGGAAAGTAGTCGTTGACTCCGTATTGCTTATAGACAAAAAACAATGCGGGGATCGCCAAAAGCGTCAACATCAGTCCGGTGTGGTAAAGGCGGTCGCCGGCCAGCCAAAACAGGGCGGCCTTCGGGTTTTTCCGCTTCAATTTTTCATAGAGCGGATAGTCGGGCGACGAACTGATCGGTTTTTTCGGTTTACTCAAGGCACACCTTCCTGATTTTGATCTTGCACGTTTGGCTCTTCTATCGTTTTTCCTCGATATTTGCACGAAAAGAAATAAACCGGCGCCGATGTGCGGCTTCCGTTTTTTTTGGTTGCAATCCCAACCCGGTTTCGGTATTTCTCTTAGGGCATAAAGAGTTCTTTCATTTCCATGCTGCTGTTTGAGGCCTATTGAACAGAATTGTCGATACGGTTGCGTTTTCAGGATGCCTGAATCTGAACATAACACGACAAGTAACGTTTCACGCCATGAGTTTGTAGACCCATAACCGGTTTGATGAAAAGGTGAACGCGATGAAGAAGCAACACCCGATCGAAAAAGGTAACCAGCAAAAGAAATCTTTGCCATCCCGGGACGTCTTCCCTCTGATGAGCACATGGGGAGGCAAATTCACCGATCGAAGGAAGACTACCGCCCTCCCCAAGAACTCCTGCCCGGAGAAACTAAAAGATCTGCCGTTCAACGGCCTGATGGCATGGCATGGGATTGTCGTCCGCAAAGCGGACACGGACATTCCGTCCCTGACCTATGCATACCTGCGGGAAGCCCGGAAAATTTCCTGCGGTGAATGTTCGGTCTGCATGATCGGCATCGACCGGATCCTGGAGATTTTTCGCAAGTTCATCGAAGGCGACGGCACCCGCCGGGACCTGAAGACCATCGAAGAGATCGCCCATGAAGTCGCCGTCAACGGGAAATGTAATTTCGGCCGCTCGGCCGCCCTGGTGCCGGTGGCGGATGCCATCCGCTATTTCAAAAACGACTTTCTGGCCCTCATCCGGGGAGACAGGGCACTGGTCAATCACGGCTATGAATCCGCCGTGACCGCCCCCTGCAGCGAAGCCTGCCCGGCAGGCCTGCCGATAACCGCCTATATCGAAAAGATCAAGAATTTTCAGTTCAGTGAATCCCTGGCCCTGATCCGTTCAAAATGCATTCTGCCCGGTGTGGTCGGCCGCGCCTGTACCCATCCCTGTGAGGCGGTCTGTGTACGCGGCAAAGTAGACGAACCGGTGGCGATCCGCCTGCTGAAAAGAGCGGCGGCTGATCAGGATCTGCAGACAGGATGCTCACCCCTGCCCCTGCCACGGTTGTCAAAAAAAGAAAAAGTCTGCATTATCGGAGCCGGTCCCGCCGGATTGGCGGCCGCCTATCACTTGAGGCTGCTGGGCTACGGTGTAACAATTTTCGATGGCCTTCCCGTTATGGGTGGCATGGCGGCGGTCGGCATTCCCGATTACCGTCTTCCCAAGGAGGTTTTGCTCCACGAAACCAACCTGATCAAGCGGATGGGTGTGGAAGTCTTCTTGAACCGGAACATCGACCTGCTGAAATGGGAGGACCTTAAAAAGAAAGGGTTCAAGGCCCTCTTTCTGGCCGTGGGCGCCCATCGGGGGGCCGACATCGGCCTGGCCGGAGAAAGCGAACTGGTCGAGGGCTTTGAGCAGGGTATCGAATTCCTGCGGTCGGTTCAGGATCGTCATTCCGATATCAAGCCCCGCAAGAAGGTTTTCATTCTCGGTGGGGGTAATGTTGCCGTCGACTGCGCCCGGAGTTGCCTGCGCCTTGGATTCGAACATGTGGAAATTCTGTACCGCCGTTCACGCAAGGAGATGCCGGCCCTGCCGGAGGAAATCGCGGAAGCTGAAAAGGAAGGCGTCAAGATCCGCTACTTGACATCGCCCGTTAAAGTCCACAGCAAATGGGGCCGGATCGAAGGCCTCGAATGCGTGAAAATGAAACTGGGAGAACCGGATGACAGCGGCCGCCGGAAACCAATCCCCGTCACCGGATCGAATTTTGTCCTGAAGGCGGATATGGTCATCGCCGCCACCGGTCAGGAAATCAACACCTCCTTCCTGACGGAAAAGGACCGGAAGGCGCTGACCCGGGCCAATAAGATCTGGGTGGACCCGCTTACCTGCCGGACCGACCGGGAGGGCGTTTTCGCCGGCGGCGACTGCGTCACCGGACCGGCCACGCTCATTGAAGCCCTTGATATGGGGAACCGTGCCGCCCGGAGTATCGACGCCCATCTCCAGGGAAAGACCATTGCAGCACAAAACGTGTATGCCGGGATCGACACAACCTTGCAAAGAGACAACGGGTTTCTTCCTACCAAGCGGGCGGTCCGGGTGAACCCGCTGCCGGAGTCGGACCGGCTGGCCGATTTCCGTGAAGTAGAACCCGGTTTTTCCCAAAGTGAAGCCATGGAAGAAGCGCGGCGTTGTCTGCGCTGCTATCGTTTGATGGTCTGGGAAGTCGATAAGACAAAACAGGAACAGCCCGAAGGGAGGTCGAAATGATGCGCATCCATATCGATGGCCGTACCGTTGACGCCAGGGAAGGGGCGAACATCCTGACCGAAGCCGACAAGCTCCATATCCGGATACCCACCCTCTGTTATCACGAGAGCCTCTCCCCCTTCGGGGCCTGTCGCCTCTGTGTCGTCGAGATAAAAAGGGGCAGGAAGTGGGAATCAACGACCGCCTGCAACACGGAGATCGCCCCCGACATGACGGTCCGGACCGATTCTCCGGAAATACGCCGGAGCCGGAAAGCCGCGGCGGAACTGCTCTACTACAAATATCCCGGCACCCGCAAAGTCCGGGAAATGGCGGAAAAACTCGGTGTAAAGGTGGAAAAATCCAATCAGGACAGCCGCGAATGCATCCTCTGCGGCCTGTGCGTACGGACCTGCCAGGAAATCGTGGAAGTGAACGCCCTGCGGTTTGAAGACCGGGGACCGGATCATCCGGGAGAACCGCCCCGGATCGGCTATCTGGGCGATTCCTGCATCTGCTGCGGAGCCTGCGCCTTCGTCTGCCCGACGGGGTATATCCGGATGGAATCGGTCGGCACCGACCGCAGGATGATTTGGGAGCGGGTTTTTGAGATGGCCGCCTGCCGGGTGTGCGGCAAGAAATTCGCCCCCCTGGCCCAGTTACAATACCTGAGCCGCCGGTCCGACATGCCCTTGAGCCAGGCCATGACCTGCATTACCTGCAGGGAAGCGGAGGTGCAAACGGTCGTGGTGGATGCACAGGACTGGATCGCCATGCACAAGCACAATCATCACCACCAAAATCACCAAAAACATCCAAAACAAAAATAAGCGCTACATCAGCCCGTATTTGCGCAGTTTCTGGTGCAGGGTCCGCCGGGTAATTCCCAACCGGCGGGCCGCTTCGCTCTTGTTGCCTTTCACAACATCCAGCGTTTTCAGGATGGTTTCCTTTTCCACTTCCTCCAGGGACGGTGCCGCGGTTGCGGGATAACCGGTCCCCCAGGCATCGGACGGCGCCGGTGAAGATGGCGCCATACCGTGAATCAGGGGCATATCTTCCACATCGAGATAATCCGTCCGGGTCAGAACAACCCCCCTTTCAACGGCGTTCATCAATTCCCGGACGTTGCCGGGCCATTCGTAGTTGAGCAGTTGATCCATGGCCCGCGGGGTGAATCCTTTGAGTGTTTTACGATTCTTTTCGGCAAACTGGGTCAGGAAATGGTGGGCCAGCAGGGGAATGTCTTCCCGGCGATCCCTAAGGGGCGGCACGGTCAAAGCGACGACGTTTAAACGGTAATAAAGGTCTTCCCGGAAATGCCCCTCCCGGGTTTCCCGCAGCAGATCCTTGTTCGTAGCCGTGATGACCCGCACATCCACCTTGATGACCCGGTCGCCGCCCACCGGCGTGATTTCCCGTTCCTGAAGCGCCCGCAGCAGTTT
>CAZTYA010000127.1:0-5945 GCA_964617255.1 uncultured Syntrophales bacterium | reverse complement strand
TTTTTATCCAGCTTTTTGCCGAGGCGTTCCAGGAAATTATCATGATTGGCACCGACGCGCCGGATCTTCCGGCGGAATTTGTTGTAGAAGCCTTTTCAGCCCTTGCGGAACACGATGCCGTTTTAGGTCCCGCCTGCGATGGCGGGTATTATCTGATCGGATTCCGAAGGGGCATTTTTTCTCCCCAGTTGCTTGATGATCTCCCCTGGAGTACGCCGGAAATTTTTGTGCAACAGTTAAAACGACTTCGGGAGCAGAATTTACAAGTTTATATCCTTCCTCCCTGGCAGGATGTGGATACCCTGGCAGACCTCAAAAAAATGGCCGGCCTTGCCGCTATGACGCCTTTTGCCGATTCTCTGACCATGGGATACATCGGAACAACGGGGCTGCTTGACATGAAAAGCAACCGTGTGTGAGATGGAGTTTGTCGGAAGCGCTTTGCTGTGAGAAGTTTCCCTAAATAATTTATGCGCCGGCAGCGCGGTTTCCGATGAAAAGGTGTTTCCCGGAAGATTCTGCTGAAAAACCCGCTTCGGCGAGTTCAGCGTATATGTCCGGGTAGAGTTCCTTCAGGCATTCGGGACAGAGGCAATGGCTTAATTGTGCATCCGAATGAGAGATGAGATAGCTTTCCAGTTGATTCCAGTAGCCCTCGTCGTCACGGATTTTTTTGCAGTGCATGCAGATGGGAATGAACCCGCTGAGGGTTTTCACATTTTCGAGCGCCTCCGCAAGGGCCAGATTTTTCTCCTGCAGATCCTGGTTGATCAGACCGACCGTCACCTTTTCTTTTTCGAGACGCTGCATGAGCCAGTAGTTGTTCCGGGTTGAATATTCCATGAAATAATTGGCGCTCATGCCGATCAGGTTGGCTCCGACAAAGAACAGATTGTTGTTGAACAGGATCGGCAGCGGGGTGTCGATGAGGAACAAAACAAAGAGTTCATAGCAGCATATTAAAAGCCAGCCCGTAATCGATGACCATAAAAAAAGCGCCCGGGGTACGGTATAGCTGTAAAACAAAACCAGGATCAACCCGGCGTAGGAGGAAAAATTCTGCGGCGGGGGTACGACATACATCATGGCGATGACCCCCAGTCCGGCGACCATGACGGTCAGTGAAATGGTTAAGCGCCAGTATCGGGAAAAAAGGGGGAAGTACGAAAAGACAAATGCCGCCAGGCCGAAAGGGCAGACGACGGCAAAGCGGATAAACCAGAGTTTTTCCTTCGCTTCGGGGAAGAGCACGGCGTCGAGCAGGGCGAACATGGCATAGAGGAACATGCCTAAAAGCAGTGCGATCCGGAAAACCGGAGTCGATTTTTCCAGGTAAGTGCTCAGAAAATCTTCTTCCAGATGAGCGTCTTCGCCGGTGAAGGAAAGTGTGAAGCGATTAATCTGCACAGGGCGGAAATCTTATCCTTTCTGCTGATAAACCCCGATTCACGATGGAATCGTTGCTGCTCATAACATATATTTTGCTTAAAAAATAGATACAATACTTAATTCATTACGTATTTCTCCCTCAGGCGAACATCAAATTTCACAGACCATGTGGCCCAACTCCACCGAGAAAACATCGTAGTTGACCGAATAATCGATGGGGCACTCGATGACCGCCGGTTTCCCCGAAGCAAACGCCCTCTCCAACAAGACCGCCAAATTTTCGCCGGCCTGGATCCGGTATCCGGGAATACCGAAACTCTCCGCGTATTTAATAAAATCGGGGTTCCCGTAGTCCATGGCAAAGGAGGGAAAGCCTTTCTTCTGTTGCTTCCACTTGACAAAACCATAGGCGTTGTCGTTCAGGATCAGCACCACCACGGGGAGTCCGCAACGCTGCAGGGTCTCCAGCTCCTGGGCGTTCATCATGAATCCGCCATCGCCGCAGACGGCGAGAACCCGTTTCCCCGGCAGCAGCAGCTTGGCCGCCATGGCCGTCGGCAGACCCGCACCCATGGTCGCCAGGGCGTTATCCAGCAGCAGCGTGTTCGGTTCATAAGTGGGATACAGGCGGCTGAACCAGAGTTTGTAAATGCCGTTGTCCAGCGTCAGAACATCATCCCTGCCGAGCGTCTCCCGGACTTTACGGACCACCGTCTGGGGGTGGAGGGGATAGGTATCCGGAATGTCTGCGTCGATTTTACTCTGAACAATATCCCGTGTTCTGGCGAATACCGGGAAGACTCTTTTCTCCGGAATCCTTTCCCTTAACCCTCGGATGGTCGTCGCGATGTCGCCGGTGATTTCAAGATCGGGATTGAAATTGGGGTCCGTATCCGAAGGGGTGAAATCGATATTGATGATGGTCTTGTTCAGAAACTCGTTCCAGATAAAGGGCGGGTACTCCACCGTTCGGTAGCCGATGGTGATGATCAGATCGGCCCGGTCCATACCGCAATGAACGTAATCGTGCATATGAATGCCCGTGGCGAAGAGGCTTGTCGCGCAATCATCGGGAATGATGCCTTTTCCCATCTGGGTGTGGACGACATAAATACCTGTCGCATTCGTAAAATCATACAGGGCCTGAGAAATCAGCAGGCGGTTTGCGCCGCCGGCAATGAAAATCAGCGGCGTTTGGGCCTGCCGAATCATGTCGGCCGCCCGATCCAGGAGTAACGAATCCGGCGACGGTCGGCGTATCTCATGACGCCTCTGGACAGGGGCACCGGCCTGTTCGGAGGCGACGTCTTCCGGCAGTTCGATATGAAAGGCCCCCGGGCGTTCCCGTTCCGCGGTTTTAAAAGCATCCCGAATGACGGTGGGAATCATGTCGCTGTCGGCAATGGAAACAGCGCCCTTGGTAATCGGTTTCATGAGAGAGACGACATCGATGCGCTGAAATTTCCCCTGCCGGTTGTGACGTAATGCCTTCTGTCCCGAAACGGCAACCAGGGGGGCCCCGATCAATTGACTGTGGGCGATTCCGGTGACCAGATTGGTTGCTCCCGGTCCGAGGGTCGACAGGCACACCCCCGCCCGGCCGGTGAGCCGCCCGTAGGTCGCCGCCATGAAGGCCGCCGCCTGTTCGTGACGCGTGATGATGAGTTTAATGGAAGAGCGGCGCAGCGATTCTATCAGGTCCAGGTTTTCCTCTCCCGGCAGACCGAAGATGTAACGCACCCCTTCTTCTTCCAACTGCCTGACAAACAAATCCGAAGCCTTCATGTCCGACCTCTCCTTCCGGCATGGTATTGAATCATTAATGTATGCCGATTACTTTTAATCTCATCAAATGACCGTGAGTGCAATGGATTTCAGGAGGTGGAGGGGTGCCTCGTCCAAACGGCAAACCAAGCCTAATTTGCCGATCATGGATTCCTGTTAGTCGGTATAAGACATACACAATCCTTACCAAACGAACCAGTCTTGTCGTCTTATCGGTTTAGTCGCATCATGCGAGAAAATTCATGACAAGGAGGAAGGGCTATGATCTTAATCAAGAGAAAGCGCGGAAGAGGAGGGCTGCGGCAGCCGCGGCTTCAGATGTTATTCATGATGGTCGGGATTGTCATGGCGCTTATTCTGAGCGCGAATGTCGCCTCGGCGGACCGTCAGAATCCCAGTTTGAACTGGGGGAACACGACAGTAATGGACGCTCCGATTCCGCCGCCGGGACTCTATCTGAGTAATTATATGGTTTATTATACGGCAAACAAACTGATGGATGGCGACGGAGATAAAATAAAAGGGGACTACGATATAGACGTGCTGGTCTATACCCCCCAGTTGATCTATGTTGCCAAGTCAAAAATCGCCGGCCTGAGCTGGGGTTGGCAGGCTTTGCTCCCAATCATCAACTACTCTGCGGACGGATATTTTGATACCCCCGGAGGTCCTTTTAGCATCAGCGACTTTGAGAACAACGATGTGCTGGCCGACCTGTGCTTCGGGCCCTATATCGGCGGTGTTGTCCCGTTCGGCCCCAACAGCCGGCTGCACTGGTTCTTCGACTTCGACATCTACGCCCCGATCGGCAGCTATGACAAGAAGAAAGCTCTGAACCCCGGGTACAACGCCTGGACCCTGGAGCCCTTCCTGGCCCTGACGCTCCAGTTGCCCTACGGCATCAATATCGGGACTCGTCAGCATTTTACCTACAATTTCAAGAATGATGATTACGTTCTCGATGGTGTGGAAGGCGAGATGAAGGGCGGCATGCTGTACCACTTCAACTACGATATCATGAAAACGGTCGATTTCATCAGCCCAAGACTGCAGGTAGGCCTCGCCGGGTACTACGGCATCCAGTTCAACGAAGATGAATTCGAGGGAGATGATATCAAGGATTCGGAAATGCGGAAATTCGCCATCGGTCCCGCGATCTGGTACGTGTCGAAGGGCGGTTGCGTATTCAGCCTGAGGGCCTATTGGGAAGACAAGGTTAAAAACAACCCCGAGGGTCAGAAGGTCGTGGCGAGAATCATCCTGCCTTTCTAATCAACGACGAATGGGACCTCGACATCTCGACGTGGTCCAAGGGGAGGGGAACTGGTTCATCCCCTCCCTTTTATTCTAATCCGGTTTTCTTCTCATTCGGGGGGCCTCTCATCGCAAAACCGGTTTTCAAGGTTTCCTCACTAAAGGGTTGTCCTGCATCCTGCATGCAAGACTTGGATAATCGCCACAAAAAGAAATCTTTTTGACAGAAGGGAGTAGATCATATGGCAGCGAATGAACCCGGGGGAAAAATCGGCATCGGTCCCCAAGGAAGAATGGGTGGTCTGATTCAGTTTGCTGTATTCGTCATATTGGGCTTGTTTGCCTGTGTGTACGCCATACCACCTGATTTCATTGTCTTCAAAATTATACCGGCCTGCCTGGTTATGCTCATCACACTCGTGCATCTTGCCGTTTTAGGTGACAACTGGCCCCTGGCGCCTCCGGGTGGAAAGTGGACGCCGGATCAGTCGCGCTTGATACCGGGAATAGGGATGACCGTTATCTGGGTGGTCCTGATCATGGCAATCGTGTATTTCATGATCAACATCTACCCCAAATGGCCCTTGAGCCCGCTTTTTATCTGGTTTGGAACGATCGTCTTCACGGTGACGCTGCTTTACGGAATTAACTGGAATTGCTGGCCTTTCAAAGGGAAAATGCATCCCTGGGCAACCATGGTCCTGGGTTTCGGCGTCATTCTGCTGGTTTCTCTGCTGGTCTGGAAATTTACCAATCTTGGGGGAACGCCTTTCGAAAATTCTCCCTTCGATCCGCAAGGGCCGGTTAATGTCAACTGGCTTTCCGGTTTGTTGATGTGGTTCATCGTCTGGTTCACGTTCTTAAATCCTGTTTTGACGACCCAGGGAACCCCTTTCGGCAAGCTGGGACATCCCGGCGCGGCCATTGCTCAGACAATCGTCAGCCTGATTCTAGGCTGTATCACGTGGACGGGAACGCTGTCGCTGGGAATGAGCCCCACATTCTCCGCCTTTGCCCTGGCGGCATCGCTGATCTTTGCCTCCTATGTCCATTCATGGCATTTACAATTCTGGGGTGTAACAAAATTTACCGGCGCCAAAAGAGCCGTCACGGCCTTTATCCTGCAGGTCGTTTTGGCAGGGCTCTGGTTGATATTTACAAGGATCGTTCTGGGACCGATCGCGGAGCAGGCTGCGGTCATGAAGCTGCCCGCAGATATTAACATTTTTACACTTTATTACAGCCTCTGCGTTCTCCTGGCCGGACTTATTGCACATAATGTGTTCTGGCTAAGGTGGCCGTTGACTCTTCCCATGCCGCCGGGGACGCCGCCACCGGATCAAGCCGAGCAGGGGTGATGATTTAGGCGAAAGGAACCAAAGGGGGCGAAGGTTGACGGGTATATCCCGGGATCCTTTGCCCTTTTTAATGAGTCAAAACAATGATCTTGCCAATAATGTAAATTACTGATTTGTAAAAAATAAATCGTGATGTAGAATATAAAATAAGCAGGCATT